>NZ_JALHPM010000051.1:0-36513 GCF_022842525.1 Luteitalea sp. | reverse complement strand
GAGGCGCTGTAGCCGTTATGCGCAGGGCCGATCGCCACCGGGCTGCACCAGGCGGCGGTGAATCCGCCGCCTGGCCGGATGCTCACCATAACGCGGCACTTTCCATAATCCTCGTTATGCAGAGCTCTGCATAACGAGCACGCGCAAGTCGACTTCTTCGAGGTCGTCGTGGACGTCGCGGGCGTGCGTCGCAAGGCCTGGCTCTTTCTGCTGCGGCTGATGTACTCCGGCCGGGACTTCGGCTGGATCTACGAGCGGCAGGACCAGATCAGTTTCCTGGACGGGCACGTCCGCGCGTTTGCGCACCTGGGTGGCGTGCCGGCACGGATCGCCTACGAAAATCTCACGCGGGCGGTGGCCAAGAGCCTCGCCGGCCGTGAGCGCGCGCTCACGCGGCGCTTTGCCGCGCTGGTCTCGCACTACCTGTATGAGCCGAGTTTCTGTCGGCCCGGCGTCGGCCACGACAAGGGCGGCGTCGAAGCGCGAGGCAAGGCGGTGCGCCTGCAGGCGCTGACGCCCATCCCGTCGGCCGACTCGCTCGACGCGATCAACACGGCGCTGCTGGCGCAGCTCGATGGCCGTGTCGACACGCGGCGCGCCGGCACCACCGAGACCATCGCCGCACGCTTTGCCGAGGAAGCGCGCCGGCTGCGGCCGCTCGACGTGCCGTTTGTCGCCGAGGCGCCGACGACGGTCAGCATCTCGCCGCGGGCCCTGGGCCAGGTGCACGGGGCGTGGTACTCGGTGCCGTGCGAGTGGGCCGACCTGGATCTGATCGCGTGGGTGGGCGCGACCGCGGTGACGATCGTCGGCCGCGACGGCACGCGCATCACCCATCCCCGCCAGCCCTTTGGCGGCCGCTCGATCGACTACCGGCACTACCTCCGCGCGCTGGCGACCAAGCCCAAGGCCGTGCGGGAGATCCTGCCGGATCTCCTGCGCGATCTGGGCGCGCCCTTTCCGGCCGTGTGGGATCAGCTCGTCGCCGATCACACGCCCCTCGATGCGGCGCGGCAGCTGGCCACGATCCTCGGGGTGCTGACGGCCGAGGGCGCGTCGGCCGTGATCCCTCGCCTCGAGGAAGCGCTGCGGACCGGCGCCCCGGTGCGACTCCCGCGGCGCGCCACGCGCGCCGTCGCCCTCGACGACGAGGCGCTGCCCGCGACGCTGCGCGACATCGAGGTCGCCAGCGGGATCGCCGCCGATTACGACCAGTGGCTCCAGGACGGTGCCGCATGAGTGCGCCGACGATCACGCGCGATCTCGTGGTGGCGCACACGCGGGCGCTCAAGCTGCCGGGCGTGGCGCGGCACTTTGAAGCGCTCGCCCGGCAGGCGCAGGAGGCGCACTGGACCTACGAGGACTACCTGCACGAGGTCCTCAGCGCGGAGCAGGTCTCACGCCACGAGTCGGTCATCCGGCAGCGGCTCCGCGAGGCCCGCTTCCCCGAGGTCAAGACGCTCGACACGTTTGACTTTGCGTCGGCCGAAGGCGTCAACCCGGCGCAGATCCAGACGCTGGCGCGCGGCGAGTGGGTGACGCGCCCCGAGAACCTGATCCTCGCCGGCCCCATCGGCACGGGCAAGACGCATCTGGCGATCGCGCTCGGCGTCGAGGCCACGCGGCAGAAGCGACGCGTGCTCTTTGTGCGCGCGGCCGACCTGGTGCGTCAGCTGCTCGAGGCGCGCGATGGACGCGAGCTCGGGCGCCTGCAGCGACGGCTGCTCACGCAGGACGTCCTGATCGTCGACGAGCTCGGCTTCGTCCCGTTTGATCGGGTCGGCGGCGAACTGCTCTTCAACCTGCTCGCCGATCGCTACGAGCGCCGCGCGACGGTGGTGACCACCAACCTGGCGTTTGCCGAGTGGGTCACCGTCTTTGGCGGCGACGAGAAGCTGACGACAGCGCTGCTCGATCGGCTCGCGCACCACGCCACGGTGATCACGACCAAGGGCAAGAGCTATCGCATGAAGAAACGGAGAACCAGCGCCGCGTGACGCGGCGCACGGCCTGCCTCGCACCGAGGGCGGGACAGCGAGCCCCGCGGCTCGCTCCGCGTACAATCGAGGCCCCTCGGGTGGATCACTTTCCGAGCGGCCGACTGGTCTACTTTCTGAGCGGCGCCCGCATCCATCACATTCACCTGGTGCCAGGCGATCCGAACCAGTTCGCCGACTACTACGCACGGCTGTTCGTCGCCAGACAGGTCGAACGCGGTGAGTTCTGGGGCCACCCAGGTGTTAGAGACGCCAGGTCGGTGCTTCTCTTCAGCCCCGGGGCGAATGACCGCCGAGGCGCCCGCGCTGTGGTCTGGCAGATGGGGTGGGGCAAGGTCAGCCTCGGTCAGTCGTATCGCCAGCACTACGCACAGGAAGTGGACTGGGCACCGCCGTACGCGTCTCTCTCGGCCGAGCTCCACCTGCACGTCCGCACGCGCGACGCCAGACTCGCGGCCGAGTGGTATCGCGACGTGCTTGGCGGGTCGATAGAGGTCTCCCGCGATATCGACGCGGCACAGGAAGGCATGACGACGGCAATCGTGCGCTTTGATGGCCTCACCCTGGCGCTGCACGTCACCAGCGAGTCGATCGCACCGTCCCGGGATGCGGGCACCGTGGACCACGTCGCCTTTGCCGTCGATGCATTCAGTGATCTTTCGATCGGTTCGTCTGTCCAAGCGCCGGGCGCTCCGTACACGCTGCGATCAAAAAGGACCGCATTTGTCACCGCGCCGGACGGACTGCGTATCGAACTCGTTGAAGACAAGTGACGAGGCCGGCCGCCCCATCCGAGCCCGTTGGTTCCAGCGTCTCCTTCACGCTTCCCGGCACGGGCGTACCGTCTTCCGCCTCGTCTCACGATGGCCTGCGCATTGTGAGCGTTCACAGTGGTGCCGCATGGTGTCGCGGAGCGCCTGCTTGGTTACACTTCGGTATCGCAGCGCCGCCAAAGGTAGACTCTCTGCGACGTCATCTCCGCGTGGCACGGCACACATCAAAGGCCATGCGCGGGAGTTCACCGATGCTCGGCTCGGTGCCGTCCGCACCGGCACCGTGAGTTGGACAACATGTGCGTGACCATCTCGAGCGCAGTGCCATTCGCGATCCCTACCTTCGTACGGCCGTGGGCACTCGCGGCACGATTCGCATTCCACTCGCAGAGGTAGCGCGCGTAGAGCGGGCGGATGGCCCTGCCTCGTCCGGTGTGACGAACTTTGCGTTGCACAAGGTGCCGGACGCGCGCTGGCTTTCGAGCGGGTCCGGCGTCAACGGCGCGGCCGCACAGGATGACGTGAATGATGCGTCTATCGCGGTCCCAACTGATATTGCCGTCGGGGCCGCCGCTGTCATCTCCGAGCTTGCGAGCAAGTGCGGTGCGCCCCTCTCTGAGCAGAAGTCGTAGGCCGGCGTGCTTCTTCGGTGGCCGGCGGCGAGTAGCCGGGGACGGAGTCGTAGCGCTCGACCCTGATGTCCTTCGCCGCTCCTCCGTTGTGCCGGGCAGTAGCAGGCCGAGGGCTCGAAGGGTTCCGTAGCCGGTCAGCGCTTCTCTGTCGACCAGACGGCGCCGGCATGCCACTCGGGTGCGGGCTGGCCGGCGCCCGCGAGCCGACGCACCAAGGCCTCGACAACGTCAAGGAGCCGCGCCGCCGCCGTGAAGTCTAGCCGCTGGGCCATGCTGTCCTTCGGGGAGTGATAGACCTCTCTCATCCAGCGGTCCTGTAGCGCGTATCCGTCCATGCCGTCGACGTTCGCCTTGGTCCCGGCGACGAGCCAGACCGCCGGAATACCGGCCATCGCGAAGGGAAAGTGATCACTTCCGGCGATGGGCGTGTGTTCAAGGGCCATCTCCACGCCGACGTCCCGTCCGGCATCGACCGCGAGCTCCCCGAGTTGCGAGTCCTTCCCGCCGAGCGCCACAAGGTTAAAGAGTCGGTGCTGCATCAACGTGGCGCCGTCGATGTTCACGTTGGCCACGACCTTCAGACCCACTCGAGCGAGCTGATCGACCAGCACCATGCTTCCGACCAAACCCGCTTCTTCAGCGTCCGTGGCCGCGAGGATTACGGTGCGCGACGGCGATGTCACTGCACCGAGTCGTTGGCCAAGTTCCAAGAGTGCCGCCACGCCCGACGCGTTGTCGACCGCACCGGGTGCGATGCGACGGCGCCCCGTCTCGTCTGCGACCACGCCAATGTGATCGAGATGCGCCGTTACGACGATGGCTTCGGACGACACCGGCCCGAATCGGCCGACCACATTGATCCCCCGGTGGGGGCGGCTGGAGCGCGTCAGCTGCACTTCTGCCGTCTCGCCGTCCGAGGTACTCGCGCTCCTCACGACGGCGGACGCCTCCTGACTCAGAAAGATCACCGGTAGCGCAGCACCGACCGATGAAGGCCGCAGCTCGCCTTGGTTACACCAGGTCCGTCGGCCTCTCCACTCTGCAGAGTTGACCGCGTCCGGCAGCAGAATCAGCAATGCGACCGCTCCTGCCGCGCGTGCCATCCTCCGCTTCTCTGTGTAACGCGCGCTGAGTTCGCCTGCCACGCCGGTGGTTCCTGGCAAGGGGCCTGATTCACTCCAGGCCATATGCGCGATCTGAGTGGCGGCGAACTCGCTGAGCTCTCGGAAGGCTAGCGATGTTAGCGAAAGCGTCTCACCGGCTCCAGGCACGACGCAGAGCTGGTCAGGTGGTATCCGAGTCGCTGGTTCGTCGCGAGCACGAACCTCCAATGCGACGGCCTCGGTCCTTGTTCGCGTGGCGTCGAAGCGCACCCGCAGGTCGTCCCCGACCAGTGGCCGGGCTCCGTACTTCTGCAGGACGTCAGATACGTATCGTGCTGCTCTGGCGTACTCCGCTGTCCCGGAGAGTCGGCCTCGCATGCGCTCGTGGGCCAGTACCCGCATGTGCTGCTCAATGCGAGACGCCGTCCCCGTTGTGCCATCGGCTGCCTGTCGCTGAGCGCGAAGGGCAGGGGTAGACCACCAGACGATGGCGATAAGCAGCAGGAGTCGCGCTCGCCACCAACAACCAGACGATCGACTCGCCGAGGCGCGTGCTGAAGGCAGCGGTAGGCTCATATGAGGTCGGTCCCGAAGGTTACCGTCTGAGGCTGACGGCCATCGTCCAGCAAGGATAGCGCGGAGGTCGACGGCGACGCAGCATGTCTAGTTCTCCGGTGCGATGATGCCCACCGGCAGTCGCTGCGTCCCATGGCTGGTGGTCACGACCAGCGCCGACACGTTCACCGCCTCGTCCAGTGGCACGACGAACCGGACGGCGTTCGTCCCCTCGAGCGGCTGGCTCGGTCCCTCCCACGCGGTCCGGCCGTCGGGCAGCACGAGGCGTGCGTGCGCGGGCCCCTTCTCTGGGTCGTGTGGAGCCGTCACCGACAGCACATCGCCCTTCGGAAATACACGCGCGGTGGTCGGCGCCAGGTCTGTCCAGCGAGACAGGCGTGGATCGATGAACGGGGTCGGCACGATCGAGAGGAACCGCGAGGCGACCAGGAAACCGGTGGGCCAGTACGGGTCCTTCGGGACGACGATCTCGAGGTACACGGACCCGCCGCGGCTGCTGCCAGACTGGAGGGCGGCAACGCGGAGCTGATGACGGCCGGGCGCCAGGTCCACGGCCCACACGCTGCGCAGACTCGAGGCGGCCAGTACCGTCCACTGGCCGGCAGTAGGCCGAAGCGTCACGAGGCGGCGGGTGCCGTTGGCCGCCTTGCCCGACTCGTTCACGGTGAGCACACCCTGCTCGAGTTCGAGGATGCCGTCAGACGTGCGCTGGCCCACGCGTGTGCCGTCGATTTCGACGATCACCGCCATCGTGGTGTTCCTTCCAGTCTTCGCGACGGGCACGGCTTCGACCCCTATAGGCAACCCATCCTCTGGCAAGACGCCTGACAGGAGACGACGCAGACCTGCCGTCAGGCTGCCCGGGATTTTCAGCGGTGGCGTCGGCGGCGCACCCGCCGCGCGGTACCCGCGACGGGCGAGCACGCGCACCCCCTTGCGCTTGACCCTGATCTCGATGCTTCGATACTCGTTCGCCTTGAGCGCGCGCTCGGGCTCATAGGCCAGTACGTAGTGGGTGCTGGCATCCTGGAGCACGCGGTCGATCCCGCCGAGTGGGTCATTCGTGTCCATCAAGGAGACGCCACCAGTCAGCGTGGCCAGGTCCCGCGCCATCTCTCGGGACTGGCGGGCTTCCAGCAGGATGTCGCTGTACTCGCCAGCAGAGACGGGGGCCTGCAGCCCTGATACCTGGATCAGGTCGGCGTCTGGCACGTCGAGGCCGTTGGGATTCAGCGGATAAATGGCCACGTTGCCCACCGCCGCCGCCGCGAGCACGTCGTTCATCAGACGCAGCGAGCCGCTGCCGGCGTTGACCCGGTCGGTTCCGCGAGCGCTGGGAATCCGCACCTCCATATCCGACATCCCCGCGCCGTAGGACGACCCCTCGCTCAGCAGCACTAGCGTCTTTCGTCGTCCCGAGATCTCACGCAAGGCGAGGGAGACACTTTGCAGCCGCTCGCACAAGCGCTGGTAGTGGTCCAAGCGTTCGTTGTCGGTGTGGTTGTCGCGATACCGCTTCGCGTACATCGTCTTGTCCAACAGGCGCCGCCCGGTAAACGTGTCGATCATCCGCGTCGCATACCTATGGTCGCGTGTGAAGAACCCGGTCGAGTCGGTCGAGCTCGTGGTGACCACGAGCAGGAGGTCGCTTGGCTCGAGCTGCGACACCAACCGCCGTGCGGCGGCGCGGGCTACCTCGGTACGCCGGACATCGACGTGCAGGTCGTCAAGGATCAGCGCGAACACGCGCGACTCGGCAGCGAAATAATTTGAGGCTGGCGAAGGGATCGTTATCGGAGGCGACGCACCTGTGACCGGCGGCAGCGTGGGCTCAGGCAGGGCCAGTCCCTTCGCCGGATGCGTGAACGGGATGAACGACCGCACCGTCTGCGCGACGCCCTCCTCGAGGACCTCGAAATCGTCGGCCCGCAAGCCCGTCACGGGCTTACCGTCGCTGTCGTGCACCAGCACACTGACCTCGACACGCGTCACGTTGACCGTGAATGCGGGCGAGTCGAGCGACGGCCGCTGCGGCGCATCCGGAAGCGCCAAGTTGGGCACGCCCCTCGGCGACTGCGCCGCAGTCGGGTTCGTCCAGGCTGCACAGACCACCAACACACCGACTACGCGAGCGATTCGTAGCATCATTCTGCAGGAGACTTCCCGACCCACGTCCAGGTTGAACGCGGCCCTCGGTGCACAGCTACACAGTGCCGCGTCGTGATGTTCGAGTACGACGACAGTGTGGCACAGGTGGCCGGCGGCGCCCGGCCACGCCCCTTGACGGGCTGCAGTGGTGGTGTGGCGGACTGGTAGAGGGGGTCAGTCTTTCAGCGTGAACGTCACCGCGATGGCGACCGTCACCGACACCGGCTTTCCGTCACGCGTCCCTGGCTCGAAGCGCCATCGCTTCACGGTGGAGATCGCGGCGTTGTCGAGGCCGTGAACCGTGTCCAGCGACTTGACCACGCTGACCTCGCCGACCGTTCCATTCTCAAGCACCACGACATCCAGGATCACGTCACCCTGAATCTTCGCTGCCAGGGCTTCAGCGGTGTACTGAGGCTTCTCCTGGTGCACGACCGTTGGCACCGTCGTGCCGTTGCCGGGGCGCGAGGCCTGCGAAACTGGCTCTGTCGAGCGGACCGCATCCACTCTGACGGCCGTGTCGTCGTGCCCTGCAGCCGACAGCATCGGCACCGCTCGGATGACGAGGGTCACGGCGAGGGCAAGAACGGTCAGCGCGGCGCTGGTTACGGCAAATCTACCTCTTGGCTGCATGCCTACCTCCTGGTTGACGATGAATGCCACGCGATCGGGGAGATGCCGGCGTGTGAAGAACGGCGTGGCGACCGTCGCCGGTTGTGTGCTGTTGCCTGCAAACTGCAGGAGTGCCTGCGCGTACGCTCGACGGTCTTGGGTGACGGCAATGGTCTGCGCGTCCACCATGAGCTCTCGAGCCAGAGAGGACCGGGACACGAGATAGCGCGCCGCCGGGTGGAACCACAGGAGCGATGCCCACGCAGCCTCAGCCACGGTCCACAGCCAATCCCATCGCTTGACGTGCAGCAGCTCGTGACAGAGCACGGCGTCCACCGTGTCAGACGCCATGTCGCGTGTGGCGAGCGGGAGGAGGACGGTGGCCCGCCGTAGCCCGAATGTGACCGGCCCCTGGACCTCGTCGGAGAGGCGGACGTCCGCGTCGGTACCCAGGAGCGCGTTCAGCCGCGATACCCGCGGTCCAAGGGCACCCACGTCTACCGCCCGCCTCCGGAGCCCACGCAGCCGAAGGAGCCCTAGAGTGAGCAGGCCGGCCTGCCAGGCGGCTCCCACCATCCACACGAGCCACAGGACGCCTGTGATCGCTGGCCATGCCGCATGTGCGCTGTTCGCGGTTCCCAGCACCGCGGGCACAACACGGACCGCACTGTCAGCCGCGCCGGCAGACAGGCGCGGTTGTACCAAAGGCAGTGCTGCTGCGCCCAACAGGGCAAGGTGCCAGAACTGGGCCGTTGACGTCGGGTGCCGCAGGACGAACAGGCGCGACACACACGCGGCGGCCACGGCAAGCGCAAGCAGCTGCGCGCTGTAGACAGCAAGGTTGGGCAACCAGAGCGTCATGCCTTCTTCTCGCCATCCACCAACGCCCGAAGGGCCCGACGCTCCTTGGCCGTCAGCCCCTCGTCGCTGGCGAGGTGTACGAGCAGCGGGCGAGCGGAGCCCTCGAACACCCGTTGCACGAACTCGCGCACCATCGACGTCACCACCTCACTCTTGGGCCTGGTAGGCGTATAGACATGCGCGCGCTCACCGGGTGACCGCGCCAGGTGCCCCTTCTTGAGCAGGACGTTCATCATCGTCTGCACACTGGTGTAGGCGATGGACCGCGTGTCGAGAAGGGCCTCATACACGTCGCGCACCGTGGCGCCTTCTGTCGACCAGATGACGCGCATGATTTCAAGTTCCTGGACGGTCAGAGTCTCAGACGAAGGACGCATACTAATTAATTAGTACGAAAGAATTCGTGTGTCAAGTTCCCCAATGCCAGGCGGGGACGTGGACGCTGTCGCCGCTCCGCACGCCGAGTGCCGACCGATTGACCAGGCTCTCGCAATATGTATGATCGCTACATGTCCTGTGACGACATAAATGCTCGCGACCTGCAGCGGGGGAGCGCGGAAATGCTGGTGCTGGCACTGCTCGAGGAGCGTCAGCGCCATGGTTACGAGATCGCCCAACTGATTGAGCAACGGTCTGGAGGCGAGATCTGCTTCCAGGTGCCTTCCCTGTATCCACTGCTGTACCGGCTGGAGCGGCGCGGACTGGTCGAGGGCCGATGGGTCGAGAAGGCAGGCGAGCGCAGGCGGCGGTTCTATCGCCTCACGGCCGCGGGGCGCACAGCGCTCGGGGCGCAACGGCGGGGGTGGAACTCCTTGTTCGAAGCCCTCGACCGCGTGGCCCGCTTCCGCCAGGCATAGCCACGCCGTGACTGACTGGCGCGCCTACGTTCGTGAGCACATCTGTCCCGCAGATCGCAGCGCCACCATTCCGGCTGCCGTGATCGACGAGATTGCTACGCAGCTCCAGGACGTGCACGATGCCGTGCTCCGGGCAGGCGGCACACCTGAGGAAGCGGTCGAGCGAGCTCGCCGCGAGGTCTCGGACTGGTCTGGACTGGCGCGCGAGATCGCCCACGCCAGGACGCCTGCCCTTGCCGGGGCCGGTCCTCTCCTCGTGGTTGTCGACGAACTCCTGAAGCGCCTGCCATTCGGTGACGATGGTCTGCGCCGCGCCGCCTCAGTCCTGTGGCGTAGCCGCGCCTTCGTGGCCCTGACGATCCTCGTTGTCGCCCTGACGGTCGGCGGGGCAACGGCGTTGCTACAGGTCGTGGACGCCGCTTTCCTCAAGCCGCTGCCGTTCCCCCAGGCGGACCGGATGGTCGTGGTGCTGCCATTCTCCATCGCGGAAGGGAAGCGCTTCGGCCGGTTGCCCGGGGAGTTCGTGGAGGCGCTGGATGGCCTCGTCGACGCGCCGACCTCGGTCTGGCCCGGCCGCGTGACGGCATTCACGACGCCCGAGCGCCCGCAAATCTGGGAGGGCGCGATGGTGTCGGTCAATGCCACGCGCCTGTTCGGAATCGTCCCGGTCGCTGGTCGCCTCCTGAACGACGAGGACTTCCGCACGACCGAGGGGCCGCTGCCGACGATGATCGAGGAAGGCCTATGGCGGAGAGCGTTTGGCGGATCGCACGAGCGTCTCGGCCGCGTGATCAAGGGCGATCGGCAGGATCTACACATCGTGGGCGTCTACAAGGCCGACCTGGTGATGCCGTCCTTCGCCAAGGTGCTCGCGCCCACGTTCATTGCGCCGGACCGCGACGTGACGACCGAGTGGATGCTCGGCCCGATCGGCCGACTCCGCGCAGGGCTGACGCGCGAGGAGGCCGAACGAACGATCGCCGCGCGTGTGGCGGCCGTGCATGCCGACAACACGCCGATCCGCGAGGTGCGGGCCGAGGTCGTGCCCCTGCGGGAATACATGTTCGGGCACGACCGTACGTTCTTCCGCCTGATGGCAGGCGCCGCCATCGCCCTGCTGCTGGTGGGCACGCTCAGCCTCGCTGTGCTGCACATCGCGCGCCTCCAACGCCAGTTGCCAGAGGTCGCCGTTCGCCTCGGGCTTGGTGACACGCCAGCACGGCTGCGCCGACGTCTGCTGGCGCACGGCATGCTCGCGACGGCGATCGGAGTGCCGGTGGTGGTCGGTACCTCGCTGGGGATCGCGCACTGGCTGGATGTGCCCCACACGATGGATCGCAGCCTCGCGATGCTGGCCTCGACCTCTCCGCGGCGAGTGATGGTCTGGGGTGGCGCGCAGGCGATCGCCGTGTCTCTTGTGGGGCTCGTGCTCGCGGTGAGCATCGCGCTCCGCCGACGTACCGTGACTCGGCTGAGGCTTGTCGAGACGCTGCACTGGCGTGGCTCGACGCGGGTGCACGTGGCGTTGGTGGCCACCCAGGCAGCATTGGCAGTCGTGCTCCTGGTCGCCGCGACGGCCGCCGTACGGACGTCGGCCGCCATTGCCCGAGAAAGCACGGGCATTGCGGAAGAGGACCTGTATTTCGTGGGCCCCAGGCTGCCGCTGACACGGTATCAATCCACGTCACGCGGCGAATTCTGGCGCGCTGTTGTCGATGAAGTCGCTGCTGACCCACGCATCATGTCCGTCGCTGCGGGCATGCAAGTCCCCGTGTCGGGCGATCCGCCATGGGCCTCCATCCGTGGGCGCGAGGGCTCCGACTACATGCAGCGCGGCGGCGTCGTGCCGATGAGTCGCGAGTTCCTCTCCACGCTTGGCGCCCGGCTCGTCGCCGGCCGTGTGCCGAGCGCGGACGAAGAGGCGTCCAGTGCCATGGTGGCGGTCATCAACGAGACGGGCGCCCGCGCGTTCTTCGGGAACGCCTCGCCCCTTGGACAGAGTGTCGACACGCCGTGGTTCGGCGCCCCGTATCGCATCGTGGGGGTCGTGCGAGACATCCGGTTCAGCGAGACCGTCCCGGCCATTCCTATGTTGTACGCGCCGATGTGGCGGCAGAGATTGCTGCCTATGACGCTGGCCGTGCGGACGCGCCTGTCGCGCGAAGAGGCGCAGGGCGCGGTCGAAGACGCCATCAGGCGGGTCGAGCCGCTCGCGGCCGTGCCGCTCCCGCAACCGTTCAGCGACCGCCTTCGAGGCTGGCGAGCGCGACCGCGCTTCTTCGCGCGCGTGTTCACCGCAGGCGGCGTCGTCGCGCTGCTGCTCACCGCGCTCAGCACGATCGCGATCATCCGTACGGTCGTCGCAGGCAGGCAGCGAGAACTGGGCATCCGACTCGCGCTCGGTGAACCCATCGCGCGCGCCGTCAGGCGCATCATGCGCGCCGTCGTCATCGCGGCGACGCTTGGCGCGTGCCTTGGCGTGGCGGCCGCCAGGTACGGCAGCCATCTCGCGCAGGCGCATCTATCGGACCTCGAGATGCTCGACGCACAGAGTCATGTGGTGCCGGTAGTGCTGGTCATCGGTCTGGTCGTCACGGCCACCTACATCGCGTGTCGCCATGCCGTCGCGACCACGCCGATGGATCTGCTGAGACAGGAACGACGCACATGAGTCTTCGAACGCCGTATTCACTGCTCGCCGGAATCATGTTGTCCGGCGTTGTCCTCGGGACGCCATTGCTCGCGCAGGGGCCCGCCACGGTGGTCATGCTCATCGACGACACGCAGGTACGCCCTGGTGACGGCCCGCGCGTCGCCGAGCTGATCGACACGCTCGAGCGCGACCTGCTGGGCGCGTCAGCAGCGTTCGGCATCGTCACCGTGGGGCCCGCCGGCCTGAACATCGACCTGACCAAAGACCGAGGACGGCTTCGTGAGGTCAGTGAGGCGGCTCGGGCTGGTCACCTCGAGTTCAAGGGCGCTGCGAATCCCGAGATGGCCGCCGGGGCGCGGGTGGCGAGCCTCGGAGGCGTCATCAGCGGTCTCGCGACACGTCCAGGGCCTAAGGCTGTGATCATGGTCGGCCGCGCGGCGACCGTGACCGATGCGCAGCGCCCAACGTGGAACGCATTGCGACGCGACGCGGACAGCGCCCGCCTTGCTGTCGCGTGGTTCGACTTTGGACCTACGGCGTGCGAGTCAGGCCCACCGACCACTGCCGCGGCAGTCGTCGCTGAGAGCCTCTGTGCGCCCCTGTCGAGCAAGTCCAGCACGACCAGCGTGTTGCTGGCACTCAGGAGACGGCTCGAGCCGTGAGGCGAATCACTGCCGGCGACGCGGGTTCATGAGGACATCGACGCTGTCGCCGCCCGCCACAAAGAACCCCTTCACATAGGGCAGCGGCTCGCGCAGCACATACATCCAGACCGATGACAGGCCGGGGGGCCCGACAGGCTCGGATCCCGTGCATTCGTACTCGACGCCGTCGAGCGTGAAGCGCAGGACGCGTCCGTCGATGGTCGCGACGCCGTAGGGTACTTCTGTCTGCGGTGGTTCGGCGCTGAAGAAGACCGTCCCGTTCTTCTCGCCCAGCCCCAGGCCGACGGCGTGCGCTGTCGCCAACGTGCCCGGTCGGTCCGCGTTGAGGACACGACCTGCCCGGCGAATCGTCATGCCGGCGACGGTCAGCACGGGGCGGTTGTCCTCTCGGCGTGTGCGCAAGGCCGCTAGCCGTGCCAGGCCCGCGACGGACACCGAGGTCACCTTCACGACGTCGCCAACACGATGACCTGTCTCGCGCTGCTCGAACAGATCCAGAGTGATGCTGTCGCCAGGACGAATCGTGCCGGACGACTGCACATCGGAGAACGTCGCGAGGCCGCTATCAAGCCGGAACGGAGAGACATACGTCCGCTGGCGTGGCGCGAACGCTTGCATGGCCTCATGCAGCCGAACGGGCCGGAAGAGCAACTCGACCCCGCCGGTCCGAGCCTCGAGTCGCAGTGCGTAGGCGAACCGCGCATAGCCGTCGCCGTCGACGATCATGCGATAGACGTCGCCATCCTGGACCTGCACGCGCGGCTCAAGGTCACGGCCGTTCGGCCGGACGCCGGTCACCGACAGCTCCAGCTCGATGCCGTCCGCCACCGTGATCCGCGCCACCGCTGGTCCGGAAGTCTGGGCCAGGACCGGGGCGCCCATCGTCCAGGCCATCAACGCGATCGTTCCGAGCCTGTGTCGACTATTCATGGGGTGCTCCTGTTCACATGGATACGCGGGTTGTCGATCGCCTGGAATCCCTCCAGGTCGACGGTGCTGACCGCCGTCGCGGTCGTCTGCGACGCAACAGGGAGGCCTGGGGTCACGACCAAGGGCCCACTCAGCTCAAGGTCATGGCTCGTCAAGGCAGGCAGGGCCGCGGGCTGTTGCATCACGATCAGCAGCAGCAGTCCGAGGGCCGAGGCGTAGGCTAGAGACAGCAGCCCGGATCGCGAGCGTTTCGCTTCATAAGGGCCGGGAAGTCGTGGGTCGGTCAGCAGCTCGTCGAGGCGGAGGCGCGTGGTCTCCGAGGGCGGTGGGGCGACCCAGGCGGCCAGTCTCTCGTTCAGGTCGTCGGTCATGGTCGGACTCCAAGGCGAGCCACGCTTGCGTCGCTCGCGTCGCGTCCCTCGAGCAGGCGCCGCAGGCGCCCTCTCGCGCGGTGCAGACGTACACGGATGACGAGGCTGGTACTCCCCAGTGCCGTGGCAATCTCTCGAGGCGAGCAGCCGTGGTACGCGGACAGGATGATCACTTCGCGGTCGGTGGCAGACAGGGCCTCCAGTGCGGATCGGACCGCAAGGACGTGCTCCGGTTGGCCGGAGACGCCGGCCTGCAGAGACGGCTCGCTGTCGACTTCCCGTCCTGCCTGACGGCGCTGCTCGCGCGCCACATTGCGCACCACCCCGAAGAGCAGCAGGGCGAGCTGCCCTCGCGCGGTGTCCACCCGGCAGCGTCCATCGAGAATCCGCAGCACACTCTCGTGCACCACATCCTCGGCGGAGCGCTCGGAACCGGTCAGGCGATACGCGAAGGCGAAGAGATCACCGGCGCGGTCGCGGTAGACCTGGCGAAGGTGAGCCCGGAGCGTGTCCGGCGCGGGCGGCTCGGGAAGCGGCGTCACGTGGGTACTTGCGCCGAGAGGGCCGTTTCGTTACAGGCCCCGGGAAAGCGGGTGTCTGAGGGGCCCCGACGTCAGGCCCCTGCATTCCTCGTGGCCCACAGGGAGATGAGCACCGCGGCCACCAGCAGGGCCGGACCAACGTACTGGGTGCTGCCCTCAGCGACACCCAGGCGTGGAGCGAGAAGGTGCCATGCCAGCCAGAGCACGGCAGCCGTCGCCATGATCAGACCAGCCGTGGCATTGGCGGAATACCACGCCTCAGGCGAGCGCATCGCGTTGGCGGTGCGAAAGCCGTAAAGACGGTTCATCGGCACAAGGCGCGCGATCAGCGGAACGCACAGCACGAACACCAACACGGGTCCGAGAAGCTGCATCTACCCACCTCAACATTGTTGTTGGCGCCAGTCTGACACCGTGCTTTGTGGCGCGCTTGGACCAGAGTCACGTCTCCGCGCTCCACCTATATGCCTTCAGGACGCGATTCTACGTGACCCGTAAGATTCTCGCCGTTTCGCGAGTTCTACAAACAAGCAGCCTCCACCAGGCGGGCCGCGACGAGCTTTCGTCCACGCACGCGCTTCAGTAGCCCGTGCGTCCCACCTTGTCTCGCGCATCACATCCGATTCGCGAGGCAGCGCCCGCGCCGACGGTCCAGACCCTCGGCGTGTTTCTGGAGGTCCACATGTCCAAAGCCAATGGCAACGTCAACGTGGTATCCGTCCGCATCCTTCCGAACGATTCGGCCAACTCGCCCCAGGGCAAGCTCGCCGATGCGGAGGTGCACTTCGAAGCCGCAAGCGGTCCCCTGGCGGGACTGCGTCTGATCGGCTTCGCCATCTGGGAACGTCGCGACGGAGGTCGCAACGTGACGTTCCCGGCGCGCGTGTACTCCGTCAACGGAGAACGCCGCAGCTTCGCGCTGCTCCGTCCCACTGATGGCGACGCCAGCGCGCAGGACACGATGCGGGAGCTCATCCTCGACGCGTACACCCGCGTCGCGGCCGACTGACCGCTCGTCCTTCAGGCGTACCGGATGGTGAGGCTCAGGCCTCCCATCCGGACCCGGTTCGTCTTCGACAGATTCCGCCGCGCTCGCGCGGCCCGGCTTGTATGCAAGGAGTCGATCATGGACACTGCCGCGGCCCACGTGCATTCTTCGTCCCCGAGCGACAGCCCCACGCTGCACGCGGTAGTCACGCCGCGCGCGCTCACGGTGACCGCGCAGTACACACTGTCGGAGGCCGGACGCAAGGCCTCGCTGCTCAGTGGGGGAGACGGCCGCGCGTCGCAGCGGCTGGAGGTTCAGGTGCCGACGACGCGGCTGCATCTGGTGACCGTAGACGCCCAGGGCATCGCGCGCCTCAAGCTGGCGCCGCGGTTCGAGCTGGGCGACGACCAGCAGGTCGTGCGCCACAGCGGTCCGCCTGTGTACGACATGCCCCCGAGCCTCGAGGACCTGTTCCGCGACGCGGCTCGGAACCACGAGCTGGAGCGTCTGTTCAAGGGGGCGCGCACCGCGAGCCGGCTGCGTCGTCAGGACGAGGACCAGGACTACCGCGCCTCGATCGCCGAGGCGTTCTTCGCCGACCACGCACAGCGCGCCCTGCCGCATCCGCCTCCCAGTCCACGCCGTTGCCTGATCGGCACGGAGCGCGGCCGCCTCACGTTCGATGTGGAGCGGGACGCGGGTCGGGCACGTGATCTGCCGGTTGAGGCCTACCGTCGCTTCAAGCGAGACCTCGAGGCGCGCCGTGTCCAGAACCGCGAGCGTCGAGCAGAGCAGGAGGCGCTGCATGCCGAGAAGGTGCGGGTGATCGCCGAGTGGGTCAACACCCACGGCACTCCCGACCAGCGCGCGCGCCACGCGGCTGACCTGCTGCCCGAGTCCGAGGTGATCGCGGTACTGACGGACGAGGCGTTCGCCGCCGTCAACGACCGACCCCGCTACGCCCTCGACGGCCTCGCGCGCCTCACCGAGCACCTGCGCCACGTCACCGGCCGCAGTGATATCGTCATTCCGCCGGCCGAACTCGTGATCGAGGGCAGCGACGCCAAAGCGGCGACGCCCGAGCAGTGGACCGTCATCGACGCCCTGCACCGCGCCCTGCCCGACACGAAGGTGATCCTGCGGCAGCACCGGCTGTCCTGGCGGCGCGAGTCAGACCTGCCGGCCCTCGTCGTCTATGGCGTGCTGGTTACCCGGCGCGTCGGTCCGTTCGCCTTGCGGCGCGAGTTCGCCGTCCCCGGTGAGGTGACGCGCCCCTGACCTGACGTTCTTTCTGTGAGCTCTCTCGCTGTGGCCAATCCCGGTCACGCATCCGTCTCCCCCCGAGCGCGGGACTACTCCCGTGGCGCGGTCAGCCCAGCGGGTGGCGACCGAACCCCTCTCGTCTACGGTTGACCCACTAGGTCAAAAAGTGTTCTAGTGCGTCAATCGTGAAGAGACCGACTCCCGAGGAATTGCTCCCGCTGCCGGCGGCTGTGTTTCACATGCTGCTCAGCCTGGCTGAAGGCGAGCGTCACGGATATGCGCTCAAGCGCGACATCGCTCGGCGTACCAACGGCAAGGTGAATCTCGCGGCCGGCGCACTGTACGGCTCGATCAGCAAGATGCTGGCGCAAGGCCTGATCGAAGAATCGGACGAGCGCCCTGACCCACATCTCGACGATGAGCGGCGGCGCTACTACCGGGTCACGGCATTCGGACGTCAGGTCGCGCAGGCGGAAACCGCCCGGCTGCGCGAGCTGGTGGACATCGCGACGGCCCGATTCGGGCGCCCCGTTCCGGCTGAAGGGCACTCATGAGTGCCTCGCTGAAGTTCTATCGCCTGCTCATCAAGCTGTATCCCGCGAACTTCCGCGAGCAGTTCGGAACGGAACTCGAGCGCCAGTTCCGCGACGACTACCAGGCCGTGCGTCGTAGACGAGACGTCGCGCGGCTGTGGCTGTGGATGCTGGCAGATTTCCTGATCTCCATGCCGACGCAGATAGCCCGCGAAGTGTGGCAGGACACGCGACATGCCTTGCGGATCTGGCGAAGGAGCCCCATACACACCGCCGTGGCGGTCGTCGTGCTTGCCGTCGCCGTCGGCGCCAACACCGCGGCCTTCAGCGTCCTGAACGCGCTCCTTCTTCGAGCGCTGCCCTTCCACGACCCGTCGCGTTTGGCAATCCTGCAGAACTTCGGGCCACCTCGAGACGAGTTCCACACCTGGCGGCAACAGAGTGCTTACCTCGCCGACGCTGCACTTCACGACACATTCGACGTGAACGTCGACGGCGTGGACGTGGCGCAACGACTTCGCCTGACAGAGACGTCGTCCAACTTCTTCTCCATGCTGGGCCGACCGCCGGCGCTTGGCCGTGCGTTCCTGGCTGGCGAGGACGTGGCGGGGCGCACTGCGGTCGCAGTGATCAGCTATGGCATCTGGCAGCGACTCTTTGGAGGCGACGCACTCGCCGTCGGCTCTACCCTGCGCGTGAACGGAACGGCACTCACCGTCGTCGGCATTGCCCCGCCAGATTTTGACTACCCGCAACACACCGAAATCTGGACGCCGACCACCTTCGACTTCGAGAGAATCCCGAAGACGGGTGCCGTCATGATGTGGACGACTGTCGGTCGCCTCAAGGGCGGCGTCAGCTGGGCTGCAGCGCGACAGGCGTTCGAGGCGGAAGCCGTTCGGCGCGATCCCTCGAGTATGGAACGCGACGCGGTGAACCGGCCGGCGCTGGTACCCCTTCAGACACAGCTGGCCGGCCACGTAAGAAATGCCGCGCTTCTGCTGATGGCGGGAGTCGCGCTGCTCCTGCTGCTCGCGTGCGCGAACCTTGCGAATCTGCTGCTTGCGCGCACCGTCAGTCGGTCCAACGAACTCATGATCCGCACCGCGTTGGGCGCCAGTCGAGCCAGACTCACGCAGCAGCTGTTGACAGAGACACTCCTGCTGTCGTTCATCGCCGCTACGGTGGGCCTGTTGATTGCGCGCTGGGCCATTCAGGTCGTCGGACTCCTGCAGCCGCCTCAGCTTGTGGTTCAGGCCTACGCCCTGCTGGATGTGCGCGTCCTCGCCTTCTGCGTTCTCCTCTCTGTCGCGACCGGACTCATCTTCGGGGTGGGGCCGGCCTTGTACGCGACCCGCGCCGCCCTGCGCCCAGGCGGCCGGACCGCCACGGCGGGCGCAAGACATGCGCGAGCCCGTGCGGTGCTGGTCGCCGCCCAAGTGGCGATCACGGTGGTGTTGCTGACGGCTTCTGCGTCGCTTGGCAGGGCGTTCTTCGCCTTGGTGCACGCCGACAGCGGCTACGATGTGCGCTCCGTCGCCACGCTGAACGTCTCGTTGGCCGGGACGCCGTACGAGGACAACGCGAGCGCCTCCGGGTACTACGAGGAAGTGCTGCGCCGAGTCCGCCAGGTCCCAGGGGTCGACGCTGCGAGCGGAACGCAATCGCTGCCGCTGAATACCGATGCCTTTGCCGGCGGTCGCTTCAACGTCGACGGCAAAGGACCGCTCACAATCGTGCCGACGGTGAACGTGTGGCCCGGCTTCTTCCGAACCATGGGCGGTCGTGTGATCGCCGGTCGTGAGTTCTCGAGCGACGAGTTGCTGGCAGGTGATGGCCTCGTCCTCGTGAATGACGCCTTCGCGCGTCTCTTCGGGGAGCCCGCGAGCCTGCTTGGCCGCGCAGTCACGGCTGAGGGCCGCACCCCGATGCCCATCATCGGTGTAGTCCGAGGGCTGCGGTACGGGGCCGCCGTTGACGAAGATCCGCAGATCTTTACGGTGAGCCGCGCCCCGCGAGCCATGACGATCGTCGCGAAGGTGAGGGGGGCGGCTCGGGACCGTCTTGAGATGATTCG
The DNA here is from genome assembly GCF_022842525.1 of Luteitalea sp. NCBI lineage: Bacteria > Pseudomonadati > Acidobacteriota > Vicinamibacteria > Vicinamibacterales > Vicinamibacteraceae > Luteitalea > Luteitalea sp. The sequence goes on along the minus strand of NZ_JALHPM010000051.1, from coordinate 16,932 downwards.
CGAAGCGGCCCAGTCCGTGGACCGAAGGGTACCCATTTTCGACGCAAAGACGATGGAGCAGAGACTGGAGGCCGTGCTGGCGCGCCCGAAGTTCTATGCCACCGCCGTTACCTTCTTCGGCGGACTTGGGCTGCTCCTTGCTGTCGTCGGGATCTACGGCATCGTCTCATTCAACGTCAGCCAGCAGACTCGCGAGATGGGCATTCGGCTCGCGCTTGGCACGACGCCAGGACAGGTGAGACGCGCCGTGCTCGGACGCACCTTGCTGGTGGTCAGCGCTGGCGCCGTGGTGGGGCTTGTCGTCGTGAGGGCTGAAGGCGAGCAGCTTCGCATCCTGATTGCCGGCGCAGACGCTGGCGTGCCCGCGGTGTCGTTCATGGTCGTCATCGGGACGACGCTGGTCGCTGGGGCGGCAGCCTGGCTGGCGTCCCGACGGATTACGAGCCTTGACATCGCAGATGTGCTCCGTCCGGATGGGGCACAGTGAGCGCCTGGCTCGTTGGGAAAGCGGCGCGAAGGCCGAGAGAGCGCGTTCGCTCTGAGGCGGCGGTGGGTGCGCGACTTGGAGGAACCACCATGCTCTTGCGAGTTCACACTCTGTCGGCGGCACTTACTGTCTTGGCAGGCCAGTTCACGACAGCACACGAGCCAATCCGCTCAGCCCGGGAGAGCGTTCAGAGCGGCGAGTGGAACGTGAGGAGTTCACAACACGCTGTTGACGCATCAACGGGACGGCTCGGATTCTCTCTGGAGTGCACGTCCTGCCCGAGCGTCACCGGTCCAGACGGTGGCACCTACCTCAAGATCGAGCAGGAGCCTATCGTTGCTGCTGTGCGCGCAGGCAGCCCTGCAGCGAGTGCCGGCCTGACAGCCGGCGACGTGATTGCGGAGGTCGACGGCGCGCCGATCCGGTCCGACAGAGCGATGATGCGGCTCCTCGCTATTCAGGCTGGGTCGCATTTGACGAAAGTTGAGCTTACGGTGAGGCGAGGCGACCTCCGCCGCGCACTCAGCCTGACGGTAGGCGCCACGTCAACCGGCGAAGCGATACGTAAGCAGCAATAAGGTCATTTCACTTGGTGGTCTCCTGCCTGCCCGGCGCGGCGCTGAACGATTCCTCATCTCGAGGGTTCTACAAGTAGCGGCACCGCTGTCTTCTGTGCAGATGCACCTGTGAGCGCTCTGCTGTGGCCCATCCCGGGCCCCCGCCGTTTCGCTGAGACAAATAGCCCGCACTTGCTGATGCGAGCAGCGCATGCTGCCTTGACCCAAGTCTGGGACCTCTTGACCTCCGAGAGGTCATCGTTCAGACTCTCCCCTCGAAGCGCGAGAGGAGACGATGCCGAAGACTGACTTGCTGCAAGGCACGCTGGACCTCCTGGTCCTGAAGATTCTGACGCTCGGTCCAAATCACGGGTGGGGGATTGCGACACGCATTCGTCAGATCTCTCGTGAGGGGCTTGAGGCAAGCCAGGGTTCGCTGTACCCGGCGCTTCACCGACTGGAACTGCGCGGCGACGTCGAGTCTGAGATGACCACGTCGGAGAACAACCGTCGCGCGCGGGTGTATCGCCTGACCACGGCTGGAGAGCGTCGCCTTGCTGAGGAGACCGCGACGTGGGAGCAGTTTGCGCTGTCGATAAAGCGCATCCTGCACGCCGGCTAGCAGCGGTTCCGAGACCGAGGCGCACCTATGCTGGCCAGGCTGCTCGCGTTTGCACGGGGAATCGCACGTCGACGCGCCATCGGCGCCGAGTTCGACGAAGAACTGCAGTTCCATATCGAACAGGCCGTCGATGCGCAGGTCCGCCGTGGCGTCACGCCTGATGAGGCGCGTCGTGTGGCGCTCGTCGAGCTCGGAGGGATGACCGCCACCACCGAAGCGGTCCGCGACGTCAGGACGATGCGTCTCGATCGCCTCTGGCGAGACGTCCGCCTCGCTGTTCGCTCGCTGAAGAACAGCCCCGCCTTCTCTATGGTGGCGCTCGCGGTCCTCGCGCTGAGCATCGGTGCGACCACCGCCATCTTCACGGTCGTCGACGCCGTGGTGTTGCGAGGGCTGCCGTTCGACCGCCCGGACCGGTTGGTCGTCGTCGGGGAGCGAAATGTCCACGACGACGCGGCCGCCTTGCATAAGACGACCCCACAGACGTTTCTCGACTGGCGGGACCGGCAGGACGTCCTGACGGGGCTGGCCGCGGTCGGGTATGCGGAGATCAGTGTGCAGGGAGACCAGGACCCGCTGCCCAGGAATCTGAGGGGGCAGCGTGTCACGGCAGACTTCTTCCCCGTGGTGGGCGTCACTCCGGTTCGCGGCCGGGCGTTCAGGGCAGAAGACGAACAGCCGGGGCGTGCTGCCATTGCCATCATCAGCTACCAATTGTGGCAGCAGCAGTTTGGTGGACGGCCTGATGTCATCGGCGCGCGGCTTCGAGGTCCACGTGCGACGTTCGAGATCGTCGGCGTCATGCCTGCCGGGTTCGTCTACCCGATCGACACCTATCTGCTCGGCTCGCGCGAGCCGGTCGACGTCTATGTGCCCTACATCTTTGCGAGCAGCGACCGTGTCCGGGGGACCGACTACGGCTACAACCTGCACGTCGTTGGTCGTCTCAGGGACGGCGTGTCCCTGGAGGTCGCAGCGGAGCGCATGCGACAGTTGACCGCGGCCCTTGCCGCAGAGACGCCCAGGTGGTTCGAGGACAGCGAGGTCAGAGTCGAGCCGCTGCACGCGTTTATGACGCGCAGCGTTCGGTCGTGGATGATGCTGCTCCTGATGGCGGTCTCGTGCGTCCTGCTCATCGCTTGCGTCAACCTCGCCAACCTGATGCTCGTTCGCGCCACGACCCGGACCCGCGAACTGTCGATTCGCGCAGCCCTGGGCGCGTCTGGCTGGGATCTGGTCCGGGCGCTGCTCATCGAGAGCCTCGTGCTCTCGTTGATCGGGGCCGCGATGGGCGTGGTCCTGGCGTGGTGGGGGCTCGAGGCGTTGAAGACGGCCATTCCCATTGACGTACCGCGGGTCTCAGCGATCGCGATTGACCTCCGCGTCCTTGTGGTCATCACCGCGGTCGCCACCGCCACCGGTCTCGCGTTCGGTCTTGCCCCGGTGCTGCAACTGCTGTGGCCCTCCGTCGGGCACGGGCTCCAGCAGGGCGAACGCTTGTCGACAGCTGGGCCGCGGGCTCATTGGCTCCGCCGTGCGCTCGTGGTCACCGAGGTCGCGCTGGCGGTCGTCCTGCTTGTTGGCGCGGGGCTGTTCCTGACCAGTTTCGCGCGCGTCACGGGCGTCGGTCTGGGGCTGGACGTCCAGAATGTGCACGCCGTGCAGGTCCGCCTTGCGGAGATACCCGACGATCCCGAACGGGCGGCCCGGCGCAACCGGGACCATCTCCTCCGCGCACTGGCTCGCGTCCAGAGCCTACCCGGCGTCGAGGCCGCGGCCATCGCGGGTGGTGGCCTGCCACTGCGCGGTGATCTGCGCACGGCGGATTTCGCGATCCCGGGTCGTCAGCTGTCAGGCCTCGACATCGACTTCAATCAGGTCTCTCCAGAGTACTTCGACACGTTGAAGGTGCCCCTCTTGCGGGGACGGGCCTTCACGTCGGGCGACGTCGAAGCCAGCGCTCCCGTGGTCGTCCTCAACCGAGCCGCTGCCGCTCGCTACTTCGGAGTGGGTGAGGCCATCGGACAGGTGGTGAATGTCGCTGGCGACCGCACTGTCGTCGGCGTTGTCGACAACGTGCGCCACGACGGGCCGGAGAGCGACTGGCGTACCCAGGCGTTCGTCCCGATCACGCAGTCCAGGACGTTCGGAGCGACCTTGGTGGTCCGCACGACGCACGGGGCAAGCGACGTGGTTCCGGGCATCCGTCAGGCCATCGCCACGGAGTTCGCCGGCCTGCCCGTCCGGGTCGACGAAGGGACGTTGGCCGAGTACTTCGACCGACTGGTCGAACGACGACGCTTCACCATGCTGCTCGTGGGTCTCTTTGGGGCGTTGGGCTTGGCGATCGCCACCGTTGGCATCTACGGCGTCATGGCCTACACGGTGACGCAGCGGACCAAGGAGATCGGGATTCGCGTCGCGTTGGGCGCCCGGCCCTCCGCGATTCTGCGGTCGGTCCTGGGCGACGCCGCGGCGCAGTTGCTGGCCGGGCTGACGCTCGGCCTGACCGGCGGTTGGATGGCGGCGCGGCTGGTTCGCAGTTTCCTGTTCGGAACAACGCCGAACGAGCCCATGGTGTACGCGGCGGTCGTCGTCGTCCTGACCGCCGCGGGGCTCACCGCGGCGCTCGTGCCGGCGCGTCGCGCGGCCCGTGTGGACCCTGTTATGGCGTTGCGGGCCGACTAGCGCAGCGGTCATAGACATCGGCCCAGACGCATGGGGAGCGCGTCCCTCCAACGAGTTCAGCAGAACTCACCAGGGCTTGTAAGTTTTCGCGAGGAATGGAGGTTCTACAGGTAACGGCACCACTGTCTACCAGACAGGTGCACGTGTGAGCTCTCTCGCTGTGGCCAATCCCGGCCACCCCCTCCGTCTCGCCCGAGACGGAGCACTCGCCGCCGTCGCCCCAGGGCCACGGACAGGGAGTTCTCACATGACCATGACCGGCACGACTGCATCCACCATCACGGCGCTCACCGCACATCGCGCATGGGCGACCCGCCCCCCGGATGAACGGTACGCCTCCGTTCACGCGCTCTACGAGGCCGCCCGCACACGGCGTCTCGGCACCGTAGAACGTCGCATCGCCACCGGCGCCCTTGGGACCATGGCGGTCACCGACGACGAGCTCGCCTTGCGCGACCCCGTGGGCGGCACCGCGCCACTTACGCACTGGAGCTTCGAGCAGCTCGCCACCATCGCCGGCGCGCCGCCGAAGTACCTCCGCTCCCTTCCCGCGTCGATCGCCTCGGCGGCCATCAACCACGGGATGTCCCGACAGACCCGCGCACAGCACCAGCTGTTCGTGGACGACGCCGCACCGGGGACCGTCCGCGCGATCACCTCGCCGCGGTACACACGGGTCCACCACGACGAGCTGGCGGGCCGGGTGCTCGACCTCATGGCGTCGCATCCGGCTTGGCATCTGCCGCTCGGCTATCAGGACGGCGTCTTCGGTGCGGCACGCGTCCCGTCGGGCGCGTACCTGGGCGATCGCGACCTGTTTCTCTTCCTCGTGGACGGGAACCGGGATCTCGAGGACCCGACCGATGCCTCACGATCGGGCCTGTTTCGCGGGTTCATCCTCCGGAACAGCGACGTGGGTGCGGCCGCCCTCACCCTGGATGTGTTCCTGTTTCGCGCGGTGTGCGCGAATCACATCATCTGGGGCTTTCAGCACGTCGCCGGCTTTCGTCGCCGGCACGTGGGCACAACGATTCAGGACGCATGGGCGCACTCCCTCGCCGGGGTGCGTCAGGCGCTGGATGCCGACACGTCGGCGGATCGCGCGATGGTGCTCCGGGCGGCGACCACGCCGCTCGCCGCGACGCGCGACGACGTGATCCAGGCGGTGACGACGCGGCTCGAGCTGCCGCGGAAGTCGGCCGCCGAGGCGTACGACCTCGCGGAGGCGTACGAGGGCAATCCCCGTTCGGTCTGGGGCTACGTGCAGGGGCTGACACGTCTCAGTCAGCGCACCCCTTGGCAGGACGGCCGGTTCGTCCTTGACCGCGCCGCCAGTCGCCTCCTCACCACGGTCCACTGACCCTGGTGCTTGCCGCGTGCGCCCAGCGCGCACGCGGCGCTTCCACCTCACATCCCTGACGGGCCGGCCCAGGTCGGCCCGTTCCCTGCGCGAAACACTCGCGCCTGTCTGCGCGTCTGGCCTCAGTGGCCCGACGTGCGCGACCGGCCGGAGGTCTGTCTCCGGCTCGCAAGGAGCATCGTCATGAGTCGTTCCACCACCCCGTTCTCGAGTGTGACCACCTCCCGCCACCGCGTACGGGAGTTCGTCTGTGCGTATCGACCCCTCCGCGACCTTGAGGGTCGCGTCGTCTCGCTGCCGACGCTGGTGTTCAACAACCCGGAGACCGCGGCCCGGGCGCTCACGCCGCTCCTCGCACAGGAGCCGGTGGAGGTGTTCGCGATCGCCTGTCTCTCGGTGCGCAAGCGCCTGTTGGCCTGGCACATGTGCTCGCGGGGCTCGCGGACGGGCACGCAGGTGTCCATGCCGGACGTCTTCGTCCCCGCCGTCCTAACACCGGGGACGACGGGGCTCATCGTCCTGCACAACCACCCGAGTGGCGAGGTCACGCCGAGTCCCGACGATGTCGCGGTCACACGCCGCCTGCAGCTCTCGGCGCTGATCCTCGGCCTCGACCTGCACGACCACATCATTGCAGGAGAGGCGGGGCAGTACTTCTCATTCCGCGAGGCGGGTCTCCTGGGGACCGGTCTCGAGGAGATCGTCGCCGCGTGCGGCGCGCATCCCACTAAGGGACGTCCTCCCGGATGTGCCTGAACGTCCAGCAGAAGGCGAGGCCGGGCATCACGCATCGAGCGTGGGGCTCGCCTCGGCCCTCGTCAAGGCGCGACTCCATCGCCCCCGCGTCGCCGCGGGGCTGCGGCCTGGACGAGGCCGAGGACTCGCCCGGATGCACTCGGTTACGTGATGCCCGCGGACTCCACGGCTCAGAAGCGAGCAGGACGACTTCAGCGAAGCGCCCGCAACTTCACCTGCAGGCCCCACAGAAAACGAGCGTCTTCATTCGGGAGCCCTTCTGTCAAGCGGTCGAGCAGGACCTGTGCCCCATCCCTCGTTGCCGGCCATATCTGAATGAGTTCTTCAAGAAGCTTCGCAATCTGCTCGAAACGACGAACGCGCCCGCCAGACTCCGTCGCAAACAGGTAGAAGGGGCACGAAAGGAGTACCTCGACAACCTGGACCTCCGAGACGCCCGCACGCTGGCACTCGCGTGCGAGGTCCGCGAGCTGGCTCCGTACTCGCTCGACGATGTCGGCACCTAGTCGGCTCGCATGTTGCGCGCCGAACACCGCGGCAATAGCAGCCACCTGAACATCATCCCTGCAGAGAGCAACGAGGTCCAACGAACCAATCACAATTCTCGCTTGATCAACGAGATGATGCGGCAGTGTCTGATCGTTGACCACCGCTCGCAGTACGACCCATGGGTGCGTCATGTCACCATTCGCGAGCGCCGCAAGCGCGGCCTCGACCTGCGACAGCAACGTCGGGGGGCTCACACGTTCAGCCAAGTCCGAAGTTAGAAGTCGCTGACGTGCAGGCGTTGCACAGGATCCGAGGAGCGAGCTCATTGAGTCCGGTCTCCAGCCCGCTTGTTGCCGCAAGGCAAGCAGGCGTGCTGGTTCAGCCTCGACCCACTGCGACAACTGAGCACGGAAGGTAGCATCCCCTCCGGCATCGCCGAGGGCATACGCAGCGACGTCGAGTGAGAATGACAGCAGGTCGAGGTGTCTGGGGTGGCAGCACTCGGCTAGGTATGCCGCGTCCGTGAAGGCCACTTCCGCTGGCAGCCGATCACTCCAGCTTCCAAAACTGTCGCGAATCCACTCCTCGCTCGCATGAGCGTTGACGAGAATGCGGAACACCCGGTCGCCGTGTGTCCAGACGACTGTGAGACGTTCGTCGGTCGGAAGTCGACGAAACGCCTCGACGTAAGCCAGTTCGTTGGCGATTACCCGTAGAACCTTTCGCCACGCTTCACTACGGAGATCGAGCGCCGCAAGAGAGGCCCGTTTGGCCCACCTTCTCACGTAACGACGATAGACTGGTCGTTCGGTGCCTGCTCGCTCGCACAAATGGGCCACGTGGGCTGAGGCAATTGGCGACGTGCCCAGCGTCTTGCTGAGGTCGCCAAGGAAAGCCCGCCGCCCATCGCTGGACAGGTCTGCTACCGCCCGCTCGATACTGTCGGGTAGTGGACACGGCAGGCCAGACAGTCGCACGATGGTTTCGCGAAGCCCAACCTCGTCCAACAAGGCTGCGGCTGCGTCCTTGAGTCTATCGCTGAATGCTCCTCCGACCGCTTTCAGCCGGAGGTGCCGCGTCAGTGCTTCCACGTCCTCTAGAACGAAGTCGTCTCGATCGACCGCCTCGTGTCGAGAGACCGTGTTCTCCAGCTCCAGATAATGACTTGCTGCACTGGTCCTTCGGAGTCTCGCTACCTCCATGACGCGTTCGGCAGCGCTGTCGAGCAAGGCCACGCGGGCGACCTCAGTGTCGGTGTCGGCCTTGTCCCGGTCGAAGAGCGGGGTTAGACGGCGTAGCATCGCTTCCCTGGCCGCCACGGTGTCTCCGAGGATGTCGAGTTCACCCGAGAGAATCAGATACTGGAGTCCGTCTGACGCGTCCGCAACGACGAGCTGCCCTCCTGCCACATGCTGGTCACGCTTCACCAAAAGCTGGTGGCCATTCGCGTCGAATGCGGCCTGCTCACCGGTGCGAGCTACTTCCGCCGCTGTTCGCCAGAATGAATCGGCCTTGATGTAGTGGGGACCGATGCGAAACTGCCGGATCCCCTCCACGTCCAGCGCTTTGAGGAAGCCCGGGTCATCGGCCAAGCGGGCGCTCATCTCTTCCGGAAGGTCTGCCACGAGCTGCCGAAGCATCAACTTGGCGAGTCGCGCGTGCTTCCGACGGAGCGAGGGTTCGAGCACGCTAAGGAGCGACTCCTTCAACAGCTCGATGACGGTGCTCGCCAGTTTCGGGTCTGCCTCCAACCTGCGACGAATCAGTCTCGCGTGGATCCATTCTAGATATGCCCGGCGCTTCTTCTGCTCGCCCTGATCGGTGCTGGCCAATCGAATCGCGTGGGAGATTAGGGAGACCAGCGCCATCGCTTCGAGATGATGGTCGATCGCAGGGTCAGCAGGTGCGCGAGTGAATTGTCGCCCGCGGTCGGGTATGTACAGGCTTCGCAAGAGCCATTCAGATCGATGTCTGGACACCTGAGAGGGCTCGCTCTCGGCCCATACTTCGACCATCGCGTCCACGACGGCCCGGCTAGACTCAAGGATGTATGGCCACTCGACCGGCCCCACCCCGTCTTCTGCAACGACCAGATCGTCGCCCCCCGCCACGCTTCTTGCGAACTGCCGTCGAATAGTTCGCAATTCTCTGGACTCGTGGAGGGTTCCGCTCGCATCCAATGCCTGCCGTGTTCGCTGGCTGAGTTCGGCCGTAGTGAGGGAGATGAAGCGGAGGTCGGCATCGCGGCTGTCGTGAACGAACGACGCCACTCGTTCGTCTGGGATCGCGCCCCTCTCGTGCATAACGCGGACGACATCGTGCGTGCCTAGGATCGGCGCACCATCCTTGTGCACATATCGCGTGGCCCATCGGTCATCGACCCACAGCACGTCGCCGTCCTTCGGCGCCAGCCGCAACAAATCCATGAGGCACCCGAACGTCGGCGAATCTCCTACGCTGTCGCCGATGCGTCCGTCGTGAGTCACCAGCGGGAGCAGCTGATACGTGCCCCTCTGAAGACCGGTGTTTATTTGGTCAAGCAATCCCGTCAGCCACAGCGCGTCTGCCTCGCTGACGTCGAAGGCTTCCAAAGGCTGGACAACGAACGTGTCATAGTCGTCGGCCAACACATGAAACGAGAACGTACGGGTCGCAGCCTGGAGTGCAGCACCCCCAGCGAGGCCTTCCAGTACGCCGGCAGTGCACAGGATGTTCGCGCCACGAGGTACATGTCGAATCACTGCTGGCCCGTGTTCAGGTCCCAGAGCATCGCGAGCCTGAGCGGCGTCCCCTTCTGACAGCTCGCCGAGCCCCTTGAGCGCATCAACGACGCAGTGGGCCGTTCTCACACGCTCGTGGTCCTCTGGCGTCAGCGCCAGTGGGACGAGTCCTGCGTCTGAGAGTGGCAGAGAGCCCAGAAGCAGCCATTGATTCGTCGCCGCGACGTCAAGCAGGCGCTTATCGGCAAAGCCTGAGCCTCTGCTGTCCTGGACGATACTGATGGCGCCGCGAACAAGTGCATCACGAACCGCCTTGAGTGGGGCCCGACGCGCAGGCTGAGGCGGCAGGGTCATGTCTCGCATATGCGCCAACGCGACTGGCGTCCCGTGCGGCAGCAATATCGGAGCGAAGACTGATTCGATGTGTGTGAGTAACCCGAAGTGGTGAGCGGTCATCAGTGCCGTCGTGTCGGCGTGTAGCCGGAGACGCACGCTCGATTCGAACTTCGCTACGGGAATAGTCCGCCATCCAGCGCGGGAGAAAACAGGTCCAGCCGCGGAGTGGCCAGACTGCTGGTTGGCGAGCATCGCCCGACGGTATCGTGACGAGACCGGCTGCTGGAAGTGGTGGGCAAGGAGGTGAATCGGAATCCGACCAGTTCGATAGAGTTCAGAAACGCGCTCAGCGTTGTGTCGCTGCGCTATCAACAGCGTTTGGATGTCCTCAAGACCGTACCGCTGAATACCAGCGCCCGGGCTGCCGGCAAGCTGCATCATGCGCTGAATGAGCGTGCGCAGGTCTCGATCAAGACCCAGCCGGTACCCGGCGTCGACAGCAATGACAACTTCGTGGTCTGCAAAGCCGATCGAGGCAGCTCGGTGCCACAAGCCCCTCGCAAGCGACTGATCCTCGACCGCTGTGCGCATCGCGAGCCGCAGGAGTTCAACAGCACTAAGCCCTGGGAACTGGTCGTGGCTTCTGGCGAGGGCGGCTAGGGCGTGCAGATCGCCCATCTGAAAGCGAACGTCGGCCAGCAGCAGGAAGTGCTCTTGCGTGGGTTGTCGTCTGAAGAGGTCCTCCGCCTCGGTTGCCGCGGCCGGCAGCATACCCATGCGACGGCGCGCGAGGAGCCGCAGGCGCCGCATGTCGTTTGGGGGCTCGCCATGAGGAAACAGACCCAAGTGGGTTTCGAGTAGCTCCAGGGCTCCAGAGAAGTCGCCGGCGTTGTACAGCGTTACCGCAGCCAACGAGAGTGCGTTAGCCGTCCCAACACTGGCTGTCAAGCCGCGGGCCAAGCTGGCCGCGTCCTCCCAGCGTCCGACGAGTCCCAGCTCTTTGCATAGCTCGAACGATGCTTGGGCGTCACCGGCGTCGTGCCGATCCTGCAGCTCTGCTAGTAGTTCGTCCACGACGCCGGTGCTCGATGCTCTCGCCCGAAGTCTCACCAGCTGCGCCTGGGGCGAAGCGGGGGAGGCATCGCTTGCTTCTGGCTGCGCGCCTGCTGCGGCGGTGACCTGTAGCTTCCAGAGGCTCCACAGCGATTCGGCCGCGTTGTCGACGAAGCGTAGCCGGGCTCCATCGAGAAGCTCCAAGGCTGCCGCGTGGTTGCCCCCTTCGACGCGCAGGAGCACGAGCGCAACGATTTCCGGCACTGATGCGTTTCCAGCCGCAACGCGTTCTTGTAAAACAACGATGGAGGCTGAGAAGTCCACATCCAAACGCCTGGCGAGGCCCCACACGAGCGCCTGGTAGTGACCCGGATCTCGGTTTAGGAGCTCACGACAGTACTCAACGGCCTCTTCTCGCCGCTCTGGGTCATTCGCCAGCGCTGCCAGTCTCCAAGATTCGTGCACACGACGCTCATCGCCATCCTCATTCTTTAGGTCGATCTGGGTAATCGCGTGTGCAGCTCGGGCGAAGTGGTCTCGGCTCGTGTCGTCCGTCCTCACAAACTCCCAAGGCTCTGGTTCCGGCCAGGAGGGCAGGCCCGCTGGAACGGCGGCTGGAGACACTCCGCTCAGGTAATAGACGATGGCCCGGCTGTAAAGGACGCTCACCCAAGTGGGCGCCAACTCGCTGGCTTTGTCGATCTCCAGCCGCGCCTGCAACATGTCGCGCCCGAAAACGTGCGCCAAAGCTCGTAGCCGGTGGACCTCGGCGGTGCCTGAAAGCGGCGTCAACAAGTTGATGGCGTCGACTACCTGTCCGCTTTCCAGCAACAGCCCTGCCTTCAATGTGACCGTGTCGAGATCGTCGTCGGCGGCGAGGAGAGGCAAAGCGGCTGCCGGTCCTGCTTCCCGCCGAACGATCAGAGCTCGGAGGCGGCGACCGGCTCCTGGCGCCAGCGCGTCGGCCTCATCTGCGAGTGAGTGAGCGCGAGGCAAGTCGCCAGAGTCAAGAGCCAACTGCCCTTCGAATCTGCGAATAGTAGCTTGCAACGCGTCGGGAAAAGCCTGCCATCGCCCGGGATCGCGAAGGCGCCCCAAGCCGTCAGCCGCCGCGCCGCTCTTGCCTTCCCGCCAGAGTGCTCGGAGTCGCTCGACTTCGGCCGCGCTGTCGGCCGAGACGTGCCCAGCCAGGATGCGTGTCTGCTCGTGGAGGACGCGATTGATGAGAACTGTGTCCTGAGGAAAGCCCGTGATGCCGGTCCCACAGAGCTCTGCCGCCCAGTACTCGAGAAGGTAGGTGCGGACGATGTCTGGATGCGGACGTAGCTTCGTGACAAGCTCAGCCTGTCCCCACAACTCGTAGTCGAATCCAAGCTCCCTGAACGCAGTCCTCTGGCGCTGATACTCCTCGTTGATCTGTGTCTTTGAAGCATCTGGCGACACGAACAGGATGAAACGTCGCACTCCTCGCTCGCGCCAGTACTCCAGGTGCTGAAGGAACTCGCCAGAAGCTTTCTGGACCAGGCCGACTGTGAGCCCCTGCGGAACGATGCACTTGCACTGACCTACGCTGATGCCGTCGTCATTGCGGTGTTGCGCCTGAACGTCGACCCCAAACTGAGCTTGGCCGGAGGGTCCAAACACCTGCGCCGCGGAGATGTTTCGTTCCTTCCGGTACAGGTCACGGCACAGTTCTTGGAATGTGGCGTCGCCCAGAACATGGAAGTCAGGGCGCTGGCCATGTGCCGTCGGAAGTGGAACCGCAGCGCTCTCCATGTTCCTGTCATTCACCTTCGGCTACTCCTGTTCGAAGCCCTTGCTCCCGAAGTTCAAGGTCCGTCGGTTGTCCGTCCGCCGTCCAGACGATGTTTCCGAAGCTCGTTTGGCTTCGGCGCCTCGCCTCACAGATGGCGGACGGCACTCCATGCCTCAGTGACGGCTGCCGTGCTGCCGCTGAAGCATAGCGGAAGCTCGCTGTCTTCGGACGGCACACGCGCTCCTCTGACGGACGCGGAACACCTCCGGTTGTTGGGAAGAGTTGTGCCGCTTGTAGGATGACAAGTGGCGGTAAGAACTTACGCGTGTGCGGGGTTCTAGGTGGTTAGAAGCCGAGCCCTGAAAGTGCCCCGAGCTGCAGCCCGGCGACGTTCGGTCCCGGCGGATGCAGGTCTACCACCCGGATCGAGCGCCCACGGGCGCGAATTCTCGACGTCCATCCGGAGCACCGGACTCGCGGAGGCCGAGTTGCGCGGCCAACTCCGCTCCCCTCACTCGCGCCGTAGTGGCGACCGCCCTCACGTACTGCCTGCAGCGGCCGTGCGCTACACCCTGTTCGCGCCGCCGTCCCGGCTGACACCAGAGGAAGTCGCCATTCTCCGCGCATCCCTCGGCGTGCCCTCCGCGGCCAGCCCGAGCGGTTCGCATCTAGCCTTGGCGAGCCACGGGCAGCCGCTCTCAGAACTGCGCGCATGAGCCGCTGCGCCCAGCCTCGAGCCGTCGACAACGGTCGAGGTCAATTGACAAATTACTGAGAATCCGCGGCGGCTCTGGGCCGTCGCGGGTTGTGACCAGTTAGCGCAACTTCATGAAAACACAAGGGTGGCGGTTCCCCGTAGTCTCCTGCGTTGCTGGTCCAGCGTTCTCTGTAGCCAACGGCTGCCGCGCGGCTCGTAAGAATTTGATCCTAAACCGGGTTCTACAGGTGAAGGCGGCACCGCGAGTCCGGTACCGCCCCCGCTACCGACGCCGGACCTTGCGCGTGCGAGGCCGTCGATGCAGAACGCTGCGCGACCAACCTGTCGCCGGTGATGCCGGTTCATTGCCCGCATCAACGCCCTCCTGGGCGCCTTCCTCGACTCCAGCCCGGATGTCCGGGCCCGCCGAGGCCAAGATGCACAGTCACATCGCACTTGCTGGTTCGCCGTTCTTCCAGCGGCGCGCTCGCCGTCGGCGCGCTACCGCCGTTCGCTACACCTTGCTGACGCCACCCTCGCGGCTGACGATCGACGAGGCCGCTGCGCTGCTGCGGCTACCGCGTCGCGCCGTCGAGACCGAACTGGAGTGGCTCGCGCCTGGAGCCAGCGACGAGCCGACTTCGGAAAGGCCAGGCATCCGGGAGGTGCGCGCATGAACGCCTCAGTAGGGGAGGAGCGGTTGCTTCGCGCTGCCGACGTCGCCGCAGTGGTTGGCGTCAGCCGCGCGTACATCTACCACCTGATGAAGCAGGGGACCTTTCCTCGCCCCATCGCGCTGAGTCGGAACTGCGCACGTTGGGTGCACTCGGAAGTTCAAACCTGGGTGCATGAACGCATCGGCACCGCCCGTGTCAAGGCTCCGATCGTGTCCTCGTCGCTCACGTCGTCGGAGATGGGCCAGCGCAGAGGTCGTCCACGTGGTCGGCCCAGCGCTGCATGAGCAGTCGGCGGGCCTCCAGCCGGTCGCCCCGGTCGTAGGCGCGCTTGGTGCGCGACCGCTCGACGTGCGCCAGGGCGTGCTCGATCACGTCCGGTGCGGCGAACTGGCGTTCGTTGGAGACGGTCGAGAATAGGGATCGTAGTCCGTGTGCCGTCAACGCGCCCGACCAGCCGACCCGGTCGATCAGCGCGTTGACGGTGTTGTCGGAGAACGGTCTTGCGGCATCGAGCCGATGCGGGAACAGGAATTCCCGGTGTCCTGTCAGCGCACGCAGGTCGCTCAACACGGCCAGCGCCTGCCGGCTGAGCGGCACCACGTGCTCACGTCGGCGCTTCATGCGTCCTGCCGGAATCGTCCACTCCGCCCGCTGCCGCTCGAACTCCGCCCACCGCGCCTCCCGCACCTCGCCCGGCCGCACCGCGGTCAGTAGCTGCAGACGGATTGCCGCTGTCACGAGCAGATTCCCGGCCCTCGTCACCGCCGCCAGGAAGTCGCCGACCTGCTGCTCGCGAATGGCCCGCATGGGCGTCGACTTGGGCGCCGGCAGCGCATCGACGAGCACCGAGGCCGGGTCGTCGGGCCGCAGGCCCTCGAGTATGGCCAGACGGCAGATCTCGCTGAGGCGCTGGCGAATGCGGCGGACGGTCTCCTTCCGGGAGCCCTTCGCGACGAGCGGGTTGAGCACCGACAACAGTTCGAGCGGCGTGATCGCGGCGATCGGTCGGTCGCCGAGAGTGGGGAAGACGTGGAGCTCGAGCGACCGCCAGACATCGGCGGCAAAATCGGCGGTCCAGTCGGCCTTCCGGCCTGCGTGCCACCGGGTCGCGACCGCGCGCAGGGTGTCGCCCTTCTGACCCCGAACCCTCTTGCGCACCGACGGGTCGATGCCCTCCCGCAGGCAGCGCAGGGCCTCCGCGCGCTCCTCGCGTGCCGCCGCCAGGGTGAGGGATGGATAGGGACCGAGGCTGAGCAGCCGTTCCTTCCCCTGCCATCGGTACTTGAGGCGCCAGAGCTTTGAGCCGGTCGGCTGAACCACCAGGAACAGGCCATGACCGTCAAAAAGCTTCAATGGACGCTCACCGGGCTTAATGGCCCGGATTTCCACGTCTTTCAGCGGCATCGCGATACCCCCAGAGTATCGATACCCCCAAAATCGACGATACCCCCAAAAGTACCCCCACGCTCGGCCTGATGGGGGTGGACGCCTCTGGACGTACGTGGACGATCCATGGCGGAATTCTAAGCGAATTCCGCTTTTCATGGACCATCCTGAACTGGTCTGGACTGACGAATGGTGGAGGCGGCGGGAGTCGAACCCGCGTCCGAGGGCGCATCGCCGCAGGACTCTACGTGCGTGTCCGCTCTTGAAATCTCACTGCGCAGGCTCGAAGAGCGACGAGAAAAACCTGACAGCCAGTCCCGGTATGTCTCGCCCCCACCTGCCGGAACACCGGATGGGGGCCAGCCCTCTGAATGGCGCGTCGTCCCCGGTCGAGGGCGCTCTAGGGCGACGCGTCGCAGTTAATTAAGCTGCGAGTGCAAGCTGCGGTTCCGCAGTTACATTTGGTTTCCAACGGATTAACGAGGGAATTGGAGTCCTCGGCACGCATCCCACGGGTCCACACCTCCGTCGAAGCCGTGACGCCCCCCTGGAGATGCCGCCGCGAGGATTCCCTCGCGACTGCCCGTCGCTCGCCCCCACCCCACCCGTGGCAGTTCCTGCCATGGCGAGAGTGACGGCCCAACGACGATACTGACAGTGTACGCGCCACACCCCGGCACCGCAAGCCGCGATTCCTCGAATTTTCCCAGTATTCTCGTGCCTTGACGAGGTGGTATGGGCCTCGCATAATCCCCCCACGGCCAGCCAGTCACGGCGGGACCACACTCGCCACCAGAGACGCCCATGTCGCTCGAGACCCGTATCACCGAGGCCGCCACCGCGGCAGTCCACCGCCTCGACGAAGATCTGCGCGCCAGGCTCGCCGCCCTCACCGAGGAGTTGCGCACCGCCGCCGCCGAGGTCGCCGTCGAGGCCAACACCGCCCAGGCGGAGACCGCCACCGCCCACGCCGAGGCCCTCGCGGCCCACGCCGAGGCGACCGCCGCCCTCGAGCAGCAGGTCACCGACCTGCAGGCCGCCCTCGCCGACCGCGACCGCAAGCTCGGCGACCTCGACGAACTGGTCAACACCACCCGCGACACCCACGCGATGGCCCTTGCGCAACTCCGCCAGGAGGCCGACGCCACCCTCGCCGACGCCGAACGCGCCCTCGTCGAGGCCGTGCGCCAGGCGCAGCTGCAGAACGAGCAGGGCAAGGCCGCCGCACTCCTCGAGTCCACCCAGCTGGCCCGCCAGGACGTCGCCGGCCGCGTCCAGGCCCTTGCGCACGCCATCAGCGGCATGGACGACGCGACGACCCTGAGCGAGGTGCTCGACGCCCTCAGTG
>NZ_JALHPM010000050.1:0-36515 GCF_022842525.1 Luteitalea sp. | reverse complement strand
GCCGGCCGAGGTCACGCTGTGGCCGCTGCCCGGCGGACCGGACGCGACACCGCTGCCGGTGGAGGGCACGCCGACGCCCTACGTCCCCGGTGGCGTCGTGCTCGCGAGCGGGCGCGACGCGCTCGCCCTGCTCAAGGACGGCGCGGCCTACGCGCAGGACGAAGCGTCGGCCGCGGTCGGGGTCGTCGCGGGTGTCGTGGCGCGCGGGCGGGTCCTGGATGCCTGCGCGGCGCCCGGGGGCAAGACGCTGGCCATGCGGCCCTACCTGCCGCCGGGGGCGATCCCGATCGCCAACGACGTCCGCGCCCGCCGCGTCGCCCTGCTGGCGGCGACGCTGGCGCGGGCGGGCGGACGACGTCCCCCCGTGGTGCGGAGCGATGCCCGTCATCTGCCGTTCGCCGGGACGATCGACACCCTGCTGGTCGACGCGCCCTGTTCGGGGCTGGGCACGCTGCGGCGCGAGCCCGACGTGCGATGGCGACGGACGCTGGCCGATCTGCCCGGCCTGGTCGAGTTGCAGCGGAGTCTGGTCGAGGACGGACTGCGGGCCCTCGCGCCCGGCGGGCGGCTGATTTACGCCACGTGTTCGAGTGAACCCGAGGAGAACGAGGATCTGGTGGCCGACGTCCTGCGGGCCCACCCCTCGCTGCGGCGGGTCGACCTCCGTCAGGCCGGGCTGCCCTCGTCGATGACGCCCCTGCTCACGGAGGACGGCGCCCTTCGCTCCTGGCCGCACGTCCACGGGCTCGATGCCTTCTTCGCGGCCGTGCTCGAAACGCCGGCGCAGGCCTGTGGGATCATGCCGTGATGGAAGCGCGGCGAGGGTTCACCGGCCGGGTGTGGGGCGCGGGCAAGCTGGTGATGCTGCTGGCGTTGCTGGGTATCACCTACGCCGTCTCGTTCGGCATGGCGATGCGCCTGGCGCTGCGCACGCGTGACGTCCGGGTGCCCGACCTGCGGGGCCGGACCGTCAATCAGGCCAGCACGTCCCTCACCGAGCTCGGCTTGCCGCTCAAGGTCGAGGAAGCCCGCCGGTCGGATCCCAAGGTGAAGGCCGGACTGATCCTCGCCCAGGACCCGGTGTCGGGCAGCACGGCCCGACGGCCCCGGAGCGTCAAGGTGTGGTTGAGCGCGGGGCCGACCGTGAGCCGCGTGCCGGCCGTGATGGGGCTGACCGAGCGCACCGCCCAGTTGCGCCTCGAGGGCGAAGGGATCGGCATCCGGGACCTCGCTGCCATCCGGTCGTCGGCCTTCCCCGCCGGCATCGTGGTCGCGCAGAATCCGGCCTCGGGCGCTGCCGCCGACACCGTGTCCCTGCTGGTCAACCGGGGCGAACGCGGCACGACGTACGTGATGCCGGACCTCATCGGCGTCAATGCGCAACAGGCGGCCGAACTGCTGCGCGTGCGTGGCTTCCGCGTCGCGATGGTGGCCGAGCAACCCTACCCTGGCGTGCCCCCCGGCATCGTCTTGCGGCAGTCTCCGCTCGGCGGTTTCCAGATTGCCCCGGGCGACGCCATCTCCCTGGAGGTCAGCCGGTGAGCGTGCGGATTGCGCCGTCGATTCTGAGTGCCGATTTCGCCGCGCTCGGCCGGGATGTCGCCATGGTGGCGGCCGCCGGCGCCGACTGGATTCACGTCGATGTGATGGATGGCCGGTTCGTGCCCAACATCAGCATCGGGGTCCCGGTCGTGGCCGCCCTGGCGCGGGTGTCGCCGGTGCCGCTCGACGTCCACCTGATGATCGTCGAGCCCGAGACCTACGTCGACGCCTTCGTGCAGGCGGGGGCGGCGTCGGTGTCCGTCCACGTCGAGGCCACCGATCACCTGCATCGCCTCGTCCACCGGATTCGCGAACTCGGGGCCAGACCGGGCGTGGCCATCAACCCGGCGACGCCGCTCGAGACGCTGACCGAGATCGCGGCCGACCTCGACATCGTCATCCTGATGTCGGTCAACCCCGGTTTCGGGGGGCAGGCGTTCATCGAGCGCAGCTACGACCGGCTCCGCCGCCTGCGGGATCTGCTCGACCGTCAGGGCAGTGCCGCCGTCATCACCGTGGACGGCGGGGTCGACCCGGCGCGGGCCGAGGCCGTGGTCGAGGCGGGCGGGGACGTGCTGGTGGCCGGCAACGCCGTCTTCGGCGCGGCAGACCCGACGGCGGCGATGGCGGCGCTCCGGGCGGCCGGGGCACGTGGCTGGCAGGCACGTGGCTCCCGATGAGCGAACTCGCGGGCACCGCCCGAATCCGGGTGCGCTATGCCGAAACCGACCAGATGGGCGTGGTCTATCACGGCAACTACTTCGCGTGGTTCGAGGTCGGGCGCGTCGAGTGGCTGCGACAGCTCGGCTGGAGCTACAAGGCGCTCGAAGAGGGCGGCGTCAGCCTGCCGGTGATCGAGGCCGCTTGCCAGTACCGGCACCCGGCGCGGTACGATGACGAGTTGGAGATCCGGACGACGGGCCGCATGGCGAGTGGCGTGCGAGTCGAGTTCACCTACGCGCTGGTGCGCCTGGCCGATGGCCGGGAGCTGGCGACCGCCCGGACCATGCACGTGCCGGTCACCCGTGACGGGCGTCCATGCCGCCTGCCGGTGGCGCTGAGGGAGATGTTGGCGTGAAGGCACTCGTCACCGGGGCCGCCGGGTTCATCGGCTCGACCCTCACCGACCGGCTCCTGTCGCAGGGCGCGGACGTGGTCGGCATCGACTGCTTCACCGACTACTACCCGCGGGCGCTCAAGGAGCGCAACCTCGCGGCCGCCAGGCAGTCGCCCCGGTTCCGGTTCGTCGAGGACGACCTGCTCGGGACGGACCTCGACGCGCTGCTCGACGGCGTGACGCACATCTTCCATCTCGCGGCGCAGGCGGGTGTGCGCAAGAGCTGGGGGCGCGATTTCGGTGTCTACGTCCACAACAACATCGCCGTGTCGCAGCGTTTGCTGGAGGCCTGTGCCGGCCGCCCGCTCGACCGGTTCGTCTATGCCTCGACGTCCTCGGTCTATGGAGACGATGCGCCGATCCCGATGCGGGAGGATCAGCGGCTGCAGCCGCTGTCGCCGTACGGGGTCTCCAAGCTCGCCGCCGAACACCTGGGCCACCTGTACCACGTGAACCATGGCCTGCCGTTCGTGGCCCTGCGCTACTTCACGGTCTATGGGCCGCGGCAACGTCCGGACATGGGCTTTCACCGGTTCCTGACGGCGGCCATGGACGGGCGTCCGCTGACCCGGTATGGCGACGGCGAGCAGACGCGGGACTTCACGTTCGTGGCCGATGCGGTGACGGGCACGGTGGCCGCGGGCACCCGGGGCGTTCCCGGGCGTGTGTACAACCTGGGCGGTGGGGCCCGAGTGACGGTGAACGACGTCTTCGCGATGATCGGCCGTCTCGTCGGAGAGCCCATCGCCATCGATCAGCAGCCGCCCCAGAAGGGCGACATGCGCGACACCTACGCGGACACGAGTCGCGCGGCGACGGACCTCGGCTTTGCGCCGTCGGTCACGCTCGAGCAGGGATTGGCAGAAGAGTACGCATGGTTACGAAGCGAACGAGCATGAGCCGGATCGGTCGACCGGTCCGCACCGCGGCGCTGGTCCTGCTGGTGGTGGTCACCGCCGCCTGCGCCACCAAGCGCGGCAACATCCCCACGGGCGTCACCGAGCCGGACAAGTACCTGTTCGAGCAGGGCAAGCTCTCCATGGACGACCGCAAGTGGTTCACGGCGCGGGAGTACTACCAGCAGCTGGTCGACGGCTACCCGCAGAGTCCGCTGCGCGCCGACGCCAAGCTGGGCCTGGGCGACGCCTACCTCAACGACGGGTCCACCGAGGGCAAGCTGCGCGCCGAACGGGAGTTCCAGGAGTTCCTGTCCTACTTCCCCACGCACGCGCGAGCCGACTACGCCCAGTACAAGCTGGCGATGACCCACTTCGACCAGATGCCGAAGGCGGAGCGCGATCAGACGGAGACCCTCGCCGCGCTCGAGCAATTTGCGGCCTTCCGGCAGAAGTATCCCAACAGTGAGCTGCTGCCCGAGGTGCTCGAGAAGGAGCGCGTCGCGCGCGACCGCCTCAGCGAGTCCATCTACAAGGTGGGCTACTTCTACCACCGGGCCCGCTGGTATCCGGGCGGCATCTCCCGATTCCGGCAGGTGCTGACCGAAGACCCGAAGTTCACCAACCGCGACGCGGTGTACTACTACCTCGCAGAGGCCCTGGTGACGGTGAAGCTCGAGGCCGAGGCGCTGCCGCTGCTCGAGAAGCTCGAAGCCGAGTTTCTCGAGAGCGAGTTCCTCCCGAAGGGCGCGGCCCTCAAGGAACAGGTCAAGACGACGCTGGCCTCCCGCACGCCCGGGGCGGCCGACGGCAGCCCGGCGGCCACCCCGGCAGGCACGCCGGCCCCAGGCGGCATCATCGGGCCCGGCAACCCCAGCGGCGGCATCGGGGTCACGCCGCCCCCTGCCAAGCCCACCGTGGACGTCAAGCCGCCGCAGTAGCGGGGGCTCGGGGAGCGCTCACGGCTCCCCGACGTCGGGCGTCTTCAGCACGGAGTTGAAGCGCCGGTAGTAGTCCAGGGCCGACCAGACCGCCAGGGCGAGCATCACCCACAAGGCGAGCGTCCCGACCCAATCGAGCGGAAACGGCACGCTGGGCGCCAGCAGGAGACCGAGGATGGCCGTCACCTGCGCGGCCATCTTGCGCTTGCCCAGTTCGGAGGCGGGCATCGCCACGCCGCGGGCGGTCGCGACGCTGCGCAGCCCCGTCACCGCGAGGTCGCGTCCGACGATGATGGTGACCATCCAGGCCGGGGCCCGCTCCAGCTGCACCAGCGAGATGAGGGCCCCCAGCACGAGCAGCTTGTCGGCCAGCGGGTCCAGCCACTGTCCGACCGCCGTGATCTGCCGCCGCCGACGCGCCAGCCAGCCATCGAGCAGGTCGGTCAGCGATGCGAGCGCGAAGATCAGCGCCCCGAGGAAGTCGCTGCGCACGCCCGTCCATTCCCAGCTGCGCGGTGGAGTCAGCATTACGACGACGAGGAGGGGCACCAGCACGATGCGGACGACCGACAGGGTGTTCGGGAGATTGAGCATCGTGGGGAGCGGCGCCATTGTACCTGCCGGCAGGGCCGTGTCGTGGGTGTGCGCTATCATTTCGGGCTGACATGAAGGCCATACTGCTCGCAGGTGGCAAAGGCACGCGCCTGCGTCCCCTCACGCTGAACACCCCCAAACCGATCGTCCCGATCTTCAACCGGCCCTTCCTGATGTACCAGCTCGATCAGCTGCGTCAGGTGCCCGAGATCACCGAAGTGATCCTCAGCCTGAACTACCAGCCCAGGCGCATCGAGGAGACCTTCGGCAACGGCGACGCCCTCGGGATCAAGATTTCCTATGCGGTCGAACCCCAGCCGCTCGGCACCGGCGGGGCGATCAAGTTCTCGGCGCAGACCGTCCAGGACTCGGTGATCGTCCTCAACGGCGACGTGCTGCAGCAGATCGACCTGCAGGCCGTCATCGCGCGGCACCGGGCCGCGAAAGCCAAGGCGACCATCGTGCTGACGCCGGTGGACAACCCGTCGGCCTACGGACTGGTCGAGACCGACGCCGAGGGCAACGTCCTGCGCTTCCTCGAGAAGCCCGGGCAGGACGAGATCACGGTGAACACGATCAACGCCGGCATCTACGTGCTCGAACCCGAGACGCTGGACCGCATCCCGGACAACGAGGCCTACTCGATCGAGCGCCAGTACTTCCCGTCGCTGGTGGCCAACGGCGAGACGTTCGTGGCCTATGTCAACGACGGCTACTGGATCGACATCGGCACCCCCGAGAAGTACCGGCAGGTGCACCGGGACATCATGGACGGCCGCTACCATGCGGCGCCGTTCCTCGATCGGCCCGGCGGCATCGTCGACCTCGGCGCGCGCATCGAACAGGATGTCCACATCCAGGGACCGTGCTTCCTCGACGAGGGGTCGGTCATCAAGGCGGGGGCCAGGCTCGGGCCGTATGCCGTGATCGGGCGGCAGGTGCAGGTGGACGAGCAGGCGCAGGTCCGCGACTCGGTGACCTGGGCCAACACCGTCATCGGCGCCGAGGCCGTCGTCGAAGGCACGCTGATCGGCCGCAACTGCCACATCGGCCGCAACACGGTGCTCGGCGAGGGCCGGATGGTCGGCGACCGCAGCACCGTCACGGATTTCAGCAGACTCTGACGCCCCCTCTGGCGGGCCTTTTCGGCGCGGTGGTGCCCCGGTGGCGCCCGGCGCCTCGGATGGACGCATGGCAGATGTGAACGTCGTGAACCCGGAGATCTTCAAGGCCTACGACGTGCGGGGACTCTACCCGTCGGAGGTGAACGAGACCGCGGCGCACGACATCGGTGGGGCATTCGCCTCCTACCTCGGAGCGCGGCGCATTGCGGTGACGCGCGACATGCGGACCTCGTCGCCGGGGCTCGCCGAGGCTTTCATCGAAGGGGCCCGTCAGCAGGGCTGCGACGTCGTCGACTACGGCATGATGCCGACTGACGTCATGTACTTCGCGGTGTGCCGCGACGGCCTCGACGGCGGCGCGCAGATCACGGCGTCGCACAACCCGAAGGAGTACAACGGCATCAAGCTGGTCTCGAAGGGCGCCAAGCCGCTCAGCGGTGAAGTGGGCCTCAAGGAGATCAGGGAGATGATCATGGCCCGTGAGTTGCCGCCACGGCAGCCGACCATGGGCGGGTACGAACGGCGCGAGGTGGTGGACGACTATCTCGAGCACATCTTCCGGTTCATCGATCCGTCGATCATCAAGCCCTTCTCCTGCGTGCTCGATGCCGGCAGCGGCATGGGCGGACTGATCGGGCCGAAGATCTTCGCGCGCCTCCCCTGCCGCACCTCGCACGTCGCGATGGAGGTGGACGGGACGTTCCCCCATCACGAGTCCAACCCGCTCATCGAGGAGAACCGCCGCACGGTGACGCAGCGTGTCCTCGACGAGAAGGCCGACATCGGCATCGCGTGGGATGGTGACGCCGATCGCTGCTTCTTCATCGACGGCACCGGGGACTTCGTGGCGGGCGACTTCGTCACCGCGCTGCTCGCCGAAGCCTTCCTGATGAAGTACCCGGGCGAGAAGATCATCTACGACGTGCGCGCGAGCTATGCCGTCAAGGATCTCGTGGCGCAGTACGGCGGCACGGCGCTGATGAGCCGCGTCGGGCATGCGTTCATCAAGCAGCGCATGCGGGCCGAAGACGCGATCTTCGGCGGCGAGGTCACGGGCCACTACTACTTCCGCGACAACTTCTACGCCGACAACGGCTTCATCCCGGTCCTGCTGATCCTGGAACTGATGTCGCGCAAGGGGCAGACGCTGGCGGAACTGCTGGCGCCCCTGCGCGAGAAGTACTTCATCTCTGGCGAGATCAACACCAAGCTGGCGACGATGGCCCTGGCCGACGAGAAGATCGCCGAGCTGACCGCCAGATATGCCGACGGCCACGTGTACCACCTCGACGGCGTGTCGGTGGAGTACCCGGACTGGCATTTCAACGTGCGCAAGTCCAACACCGAGCCGCTGCTGCGCCTGAACCTCGAGGGCGTCACCGACGACATCATGCAGCGACGCCGGGACGAAGTGCTGGGCATCATCCGCGGCTGACGTGGTGGGACGCGCGGCTGCGTGCCGACCGACCGTGGGAGGGACGTCTCGCTGAGGCGTCCACATACAAAAAGGCCGCCCCCCCGGATCGGAGGCGGCCTTCTTCGTCTGTGTCGCGCGCGGTCGCCTAGCGGCAGGTCGCGGCGATCATCTTGACGTTGGTCACCTTCAGCACGCCCGTCGTGGCGGCCTGATTGGCCATGTGCTGCATCGAGGCGGCGCCGGCCGAGCTGCCAGCCTGGCTGCCCGTCGTCGTCCCCGTCGTGGCGCCCGTGCCACCAGCCGCACCGCTGCCGGTGCTGCCGCTGCCCGAGGTGCCCTGGCCGGCATAGCCCGTGCTGCCGCTGCCCGAGCCAGCTGCCCCGCTACCCGTCGTCGCCGAGCCGCCGTGCGCCCCCATGCTGGGCGAGCCCGAGGCGCTACCCGATTCGAGCGTGCCCGTCACCTCGATCTGATGACCGACATGCGCCGCCAGGTTGGTCGAGGCGTCCGCCATCAGGTGGTAGACGCGTCCGCCCTGCTGGCCCGCGGCCGAACGGGCGTCGCTCTGCCCCGCCGTGCTGCTCGGCATGCCTGTCGTCGCGTTGCCGCTGCCGCCGTCCGAGACGCGCAGCATGTACATGCCGCTCCCCGACGTGCTGCCGTAGCGTCCCGCACCCGCCGCCTGGCCGCTCTGCGCGGTCGCGCCCTGCGTGCCGGACATCGTGCTGCCGCTGCTGCCCGCCTGGCCGGTGCTGCCGGTGCTCGTGCTCCCGGTCGCACTGCTGCCGGTGGAGCCGGTCGAGCCCGCGCTGCCGGTGCTGCCCGTCGAGCCGGTGGCACCCGACATGGTCGAGCCGGGCGTGGTGCCGGAGGTCGACGTGCTCGCGCCGCTGCCCGTGCCGGCCTGCAGGCAGCCCTGCACCGTCATCTTCTCGCCCTGGGCCTTCTGCGCCATCGCGCCGCTCGTGCTCGGCTGCTGCGCCATGGCCGTCATGCCTGCCGCGACTGTAAAGGTGGTCACCCATTGGAACGTGCGCTTCATGATGTCTTCCTCCGCATCTGCTTCGGTTCACGACCCGCCGTCGCCAGGACCGGCGGGGTACGTTGACGACGAGCCAGTGCCCGCCCCTATGCCGATAAGTGAAGGCAAGAAGCGGTCCGCGTCGGGGAAGACGGCGGAATGGCGGCAGGAACAGGCGTGTGGTGGTTCAGATACGGTGCGGCGGCTGTACGTCGCGCGTACAGATACACCAAAGCGACACAACATGCGGTAGCCGTGGCACGACCAGCGCGCCGTCGAGATGGCCGGTGTGGTGGTGGACGAGATGATCGATGGGGCCGACGGCTGAGACGTTGACTTGTGGCGACGCGGCCGCTGATAATCACAGGCTGCGGGCGGGCTTAGCATAGTGGTAATGTCCTGGCTTCCCAAGCCAGTCAGACGGGTTCGATTCCCGTAGCCCGCTCCACCGACTTTTCCGAAACATCCCGTCTCCACACCACCCGGCTGTCCTGGCGCTCGCGCCGCGGCCATCGATGCTTGCACCTGGTCGGTTGACGCGGATAATGGCGGAGCTTGGCGCGCCCGATGGCGGCGTCGCCACCGCTGACCGTGCCGTGACCCTCGCCGACAGCCCCACGACCCGGCCGCGTGCCGCCGCCTCGACTGCCGAGGCGGCGCCGTACTACCCGCAGCTCGATGCCCTGCGCGCCGTGGCCGTCATCGGCGTGCTCATCGATCACACCACCGACTGGTGTCGCGGCATGGGTGGGGCTGGCGTCCGCGTGTTCTTCGTGCTCAGCGGATTCCTGATCACCGAGATCCTGCTGCGCGCGCGAGACACCGGCCACGCCACGCCCGGGCGCGTCCTGTGGGCCTTCTACGTGCGGCGCGCGCTGCGGATCGTCCCGCTCGCGTATGCCGCCGTGGCCGTGGTCTGGCTGCTCGACACCCGGGGCGCGCGCGACTTCGTGTGGTGGTACCTCACGTTCACCACCAACGTGCTGCTCGTGCGGGAGCAGTGGTGGGTCCCGCTGGGGCACTTCTGGTCACTCGCCGTCGAGGAGCAGTTCTACCTGCTGTGGCCACTCGTCGTGCTGTGGACACCACGCCCGCGGTTGGGCGGCGTGCTCGCTGCGCTCGTCGCCACGGCGGCGGTGATGCGGCTGTGGTTCGTGCCCGAGGTGGAGGGACCCCGATGGGCCTCGGCGCTGACGCCGATGGTGGTGGACGCGCTCGCCGTCGGCGCGTGGCTGGCCACCAGACCACGACAGCCTCGCGCCTGGCCACTCCCGCTGGCCCTCCTGGCCACCGTCGTGCTGATCGCCCTGCGCGGCACCACCGACGCACTCGTCTTCGCCACGCTGTACCAGTGGGCCTGGCTGGCCGGGTCACTCGCACTGGTTCAGGCGAGCGTGCAGGGATGGCCGGGCGCCCTCGGGCGCGTCGCGGCGTGGCGGCCGCTGCTCACCCTCGGGCGCATCTCGTACGGGGTGTACGTCATCCACTGGCTCGTGCCGACGCTGTTCAGCGCGGCCCAGAGGTTCACCGGCGTGCCGATGACCTATCCGGACGCCGGCCTGCCGCGCCTGGTGTTCGTGACGGGGCTCACGCTGCTGGTGGCGATCCCCTCGTACCGCTGGTTCGAGCGGCCGCTGCTGACATTGCGCGCGCGGGTGCCGTACGCCGTCCCGTCGCGCTGATCCGGTCGCCGCCAACCGTGCGGCCGCCCCGGCAGGCGGCCCGAGGCCCGCCCTCGTCCACAATGGCGAGGTGCTCACGGTGCTGCTCCTCGTCATCTCCAACGCCTTCATGACCGTTGCCTGGTACGGGCACCTCAAGTACCGCGAGGCACCGCTCCTCACGGTGATTGTCGTGAGCTGGCTGATCGCGTCGGTCGAGTACGCCTTTCAGGTGCCCGCCAACCGGCATGCCCTCGCGTGCGTGCTGCTCTTCGGCGCCGTCGCGGCGGCGTTCTACAAGCCCTAGCCGGCTCGCCGCGACGTGCCGCGGGCATCCCGCGGTCCGAAGACCGCGATGGCCACGCCAAGGCCGCCCAGCACGACAATGGCGCCGAGCCAGATGAGCACGGGCGCGAGAAACTCGATGCGCCGATCGACGCGGGCGCGGCCGGGCTGCTCGGGATCGAACCGCACGGGGACCTGCTCCCCGACCGCGTAGGGCGGACGGCCGTAGTTGCTCACGCTGCGGAAGCGCACGCGGCTGCCGTCGGGCGCCGTGAAGGCCACCACCAGTCGGAACCGCTCCATGGGTTTGCGGGCCTCCCGCTCGAACGGCTCATGCGCCACCACGGTGCCGGTGGTGCGTTCGGCCTGCAACAGGAAGAACCGGTCGGTCTCGGTCAGCCGCCACCCTCCCGCCAGCAGCCCGAGGGCCACCAGCACGAGCACCGTGCCCACCACGCGTCGTCCGCCAGCCGCCATCCCCACAGCGTAGCAGGCCGGGCCGCCACCGATGCTGCCGGCCCGGCTGGTACGGTCCGTGCAACGTTGAGTTCACATCTGCTGCAGTCGTCTTGCCGCGGATCGTCGAAACACTGAGCAGAATCCAGACCAGCCACACCGGGCTTTCGCTACAACCGGCGCGCGGCGAGGAATGGCTCGACTACACTGTGTTCAATAAATGAACACCACAGGGTCAGACCCTGGCGATGGGCACCGCTGACCCGCTGCCCCAGGACCACCCGCATGAACGCTCGCGACACCATGCCGGCCGCCCGCATCCTCCACGTCGATGACCAGCCCGAGAGCCACGAGTGGCTCAAGCTGGCTCTCGAGCGCAAGCAGTACGAGGTGACCGTGGCGACCGACGGCCAGTCGGCCCTGTCCTCCTTCACGACGCACCGCCCGGACGTCGTGCTGCTCGATCACGAGCTGCCCGATCAGAGTGGTCTCGAAGTCCTGCGCCATCTCAAGAATGCCGACCCGCTGGTCGAAGTGGTGATGCTCACGGGGCACGGCAGCGTGTCGCTGGCCGTCGAAGCCATGCGCGAAGGCGCCTTCAACTTCGTCGAGAAGCCCGTCGAGTTCGCCGTGCTCGAGGCGGTCCTCGACAAGGCGCTCGCCCATCGCAACCTGCACGCCGAGGCAGCGCGCCTCCGCATGAGCCACGAGCGGCGGGACGGACTCGGACGGCTCGTCGGCACCTCGCCGGCGATGCGGCGGCTGTTCGACCTCATCACGCTGGTGGCGCCGACCGATGCGTCGGTCCTCATTCGCGGCGAGAACGGCACGGGCAAGGAACTGGTCGCCGACGCCGTCCACGAGCGCAGTCCGCGCATCAACGGTCCGATCATCAAGATCAACTGCGGGGCCATTCCGGGCGAGCTGTTCGAGTCCGAGCTGTTCGGCCACAAGCGGGGCGCCTTCACGGGGGCGCTGGCCGACAAGCGCGGCCTGATCGAGTCGGCCGATCGCGGCACGCTGTTCCTCGACGAGATCGGCGAGATGCCAGCCAACGCGCAGGTGAAGCTGCTGCGCGTGCTTCAGGAAAAGCAGGTGCGGCGCCTTGGTGAGACGCGCATGACGACGCCGGATTTCCGTCTGATCTGCGCCACCAACTCCCGCCTCGAGACCCTCATGGCCGACAACCGGTTCCGCGAGGATCTCTTCTTCCGCATCAACACCGTCGTCCTCGACATCCCGCCCCTGCGCGAACGGCGTGAGGACATCCCGGTGCTCGCCCAGTTGTTCCTGCAGCGGTACGCCGAGAAGTACGAGCGCGAGGTCGTGCGCTATCACCCGTCCGTGCTGCAGCGCCTGCTGAAGCATGTGTGGCGCGGCAACGTCCGCGAACTCGAGCACGTGGTCGAGCACGCGGTGATCGTGGCCACGGGCCGGGAGATTCAGTTGCGTCACCTGCCCGAGACGTTCCGATCCGGATCGACCGTCGACGACACGAGCCCGCTCTGCACGCTCGAGGACGTCGAGCGCGCCGCCATCGTCCGCACCCTCGCGTACACACGGGGCAACAAGCGGGCGGCGGCCGACATCCTCGGCGTGTATCGACCGACGCTGTACGCCAAGATGCGCAAGTACGGCCTGATGGCGCCGCAGGAAGAAGTGGCCACAGCATGAACGCGTCCGTCGATCTCGGTCTCAACCCGTTGTGTCAGCGCACCCTGGATCATCTCTCCGCACTGGTGCGCATCTGGACTCCGGAAGAGGGCGTGGTGTACGTCAACCGCGCGTGGCGCGACCTCACGGGCACCACGCTGGATCAGAACGCGGGAGAACGGTGGCTCTCGCAGGTGTACGAGGAGGATCGCGCCGCAGTGCTGCTGGCGCTCGGGTCCGCGGCTGGCGCGGCGAGTTCCGACTATCGCCTGGTGGCGAAGGATGGCACCGCCGTACCGGTCCGCGACACGGCGTCGGTCAGTCTCGACGAACGGTCCGGACAGCTCGCAGGGGTCGTGCACACCGTCACGCGTCGCGACGACACCGGGCAGGCTGATCCCAGACCGGCCATGTCGAAGTGGGCGCACGAATTACGTGGCCCGCTCAACGCCATCCTGGGGTGGTCCGACCTGCTCGGCCATGGCGACAGTGACAGCGACGTCGTCCAGCGCGGTCTCAAGGCCATCGCCAACAACGCCCGACAACAGGCGGCCATCATCAAGCGGATGACCGAGTAGCGACGGACCACGGAACGAGAAAGGGGCGGGCCTCAGCGGCCCGCCCCTTCGTGCTTCACCTTGCCGCGTCGAAGCGGGCAAGGCTAGTGAATCGTCGAGCCGCCCCAGTTCGACAGTGCACCTTCCGCGCGATCGATCTCGTCGAGTCGACGTTCCACGTCGACGCGCGACCAGCCGAACCGCTCCTGGATGTGCCCGACGAAACGGTCGCGCTGGCCCTCGAAGCGGTCCAGATCCGCGTCGCTGAGCTCACTCCAGGTCTGTTTGATGCGGCCCCGCAATGTCTTCCAGCGGGCATCCGCCGTGTCTCGGGTCAATCCTGACTCCTCGGACGCACCGTCATCTGGTCGACGACGCTGGCGACCCCTTCGGTCTCGCGGGCAATGCGCAGCACCCGATCGCGCAGCGCTGCCGACGGCACGTCGCCCGTGATGGTGACGACGTTCTTGTTCACCTTCACATCGACGTCGACCTGCTCCAGGGCGTCATCGGCGTTGATCTTGCCGGCGATCTTGCTGGTGATCCAGGTCTCGTCGATCTTCTCTGGCACGCCGGTGACGGCATCACGCGTCTTCTCCGCACCCGTGACCACCGCGTCCTTGGTCGCGGCGGCCGCCTTGCCAATCGCGCTGCCGGTCTTGTCGAGCGCGTCACCGGTCTTCTCGGCGGCGACTTCGGTCGAGTCCTTGACGTCACCCGCCAGGACCGAGCCCTTCGTGCCCTCACGGGCCGGGGCGCCAGCCAGGCGAAGCGCAATCTGGTTGTCGACCGTCTTCACGCCCTTCACCCGCTTGACGAGACGCTCGGCGGCCTGCCGCTGCGCGGCGTTCGAGACCTGTCCCTCGAGGATCACGCGAGTGCCCTCGACCTTGACGTCGATGTCAGCCGCCGCGAGGCTCTTGTTGGCCGCCAACGCCTTCTCGACCCGCTCGGCCAGGTCTGTCGACGCGTCCTGCGCGCCAGACTGGTGAATGACGACCTCGGTGACGGTCCCGCTGGCCAGCGCTGGCGTGCCGGCGATCATGGCGGCCCCGAGCACGAGGCCGAGGCACGGAATGAAGTTCCGACTCATCAGCTTCTCCTTTTCTGCCGGACGACGGCCCGGCGTTCATGCCCTCTTCCGTAGCAAGGCCCGGACCATCGGCCGCGCACCCGCCTGGGCCTCGGAGGAGACGCGCCACCATCGGGATTCACTGAGGTTTCAGGCCATTCCTGCGGCTGTGCTGGCGCGGACTCCCCCACCGCGACCAACCGGTGCTGTTCCAGATGACTACACCCTGCAGCATGGGTCTCGGCGCGTCCTTGCTATGATTCCGCCCTCATGCCACGCGTGCTGGTGCTCTTCGCGCACCCCGCTTACGAGAAATCGCGCCTCAATCGACGCCTGCTGGAGGCCATCCGTGGGCTCGACGACGTCACGATTCACGACCTCTACGAGGCCTATCCCGACTTCCAGATCGATGTGGCGGCCGAGCAGGCTCGGCTGGTCGCCCACGACGTCATCGTCGTCCAGCACCCGTTCTACTGGTACAGCGCACCAGCCCTGGCGAAGGAGTATCTGGACCTCGTCCTCGAACACGGGTTCGCCTACGGCTCCACCGGGCACGCGCTGGACGGCAAGGTGCTCCTCAACGCGACCACCACGGGCGGACCGGAGGCGGCCTACCAGGTCGGCGGCCGGAATCGGTACACGATGCGACAGTTGCTGGCGCCCTTCGATCAGACGGCGTACCTGTGTCGGATGCGGTACCTGGCGCCGTTCGTCGTGCACGGCGCCCTTCGCCTGGACCCGGACACGGGCTGCACCGAGGCGCAGCGGCAGTACAGGTCCCTGGTGATGGCGCTGCGCGACGGCGCGCTGGACCTCGACCGCGCCGCCGCGGCCGAACGCATCAACGATCTGGTGGGAGGAGCCTGATGCACGACAACGTCCTGCTGCAGGCGTTCATCTATCTGGCCGCGGCGGTCGCGGCCGTCCCGCTCGCGCGGCGCCTCGGGATGGGCGCCGTCCTGGGCTACCTGTTGGCGGGCATCGCCATCGGCCCCTTCGGTCTGCACCTCGTGCCCGACGGCAGCGAGGACGTGTTGCACGCGGCAGAGTTCGGCGTCGTGATGATGCTGTTCCTGATCGGCCTCGAGCTCCGGCCGTCCATGCTGTGGCGCATGCGGGTGGCGGTGCTCGGCCTCGGCGGGGCCCAGATCCTCGGCACCGCGGCGCTCGCGGCCATCATGGCCATCGTCGTCGGCAGCGGCTGGAAGCCGGCGGTGGCCACGGGTCTGATCCTGGCGATGTCTTCGACCGCGATCGTCCTGCAGAGTCTGGCCGAGGCGGGACGACTGCGGACCGACGCCGGTCAGCGGGTCTTCTCGATCCTGCTCGCCCAGGACATCGCGGTCATTCCGATTCTGGCGGTGCTCCCACTGCTGGCGACGTACGCCGTGTCGTCGGGCGCGGGTGAGGCCCACGGCGTGGCCACGCTCCCGGGGTGGCAGCAGGCACTCGCCGTGCTGGCGGCCGTCGGCGCCATCGTCGGCGCAGGGCGCTACCTCCTGCGCCCGGTGTTTCGCGCCATCGCGCGGACGCACCTGCGGGAAGTCTTCACGGCGACCGCGCTCCTGCTCGTCGTGGGGATTGCCCTCCTGATGCAGGTGGTCGGCCTGAGTCCGGCGCTCGGCACGTTCCTGGCCGGCGTGGTCCTGGCCGACAGCGAATACCGGCACGAGCTCGAAGGCGACATCGAGCCCTTCAAGGGGCTGCTGCTCGGTCTGTTCTTCATCTCGGTCGGCGCCGGCATCGACTTCCTGCTCGTGGCGCGCACCCCGGGCACGATTCTGGGCCTGGTCGTCGGCGTCCTGGCCCTGAAGGGCCTCGTGCTCTACGCGGTGGCGCGCACGTTCCGCAGCACCCATGCCGACGGCCTGTTCGTGGCCACGGCTCTGTGTCAGGTCGGGGAGTTCGCCTTCGTGCTGCTGGCGCTGGCGCGCACGAGCGGCGTGCTGACCGATGGCGAGAGCGGCCGGCTCGTGGCCGTGGTGGCGCTGTCCATGCTCGCCACGCCACTGCTGCTCCTTGCGTACACGCGCTTCCTGGAACCGCGGCTGGCGGCGCCTGCCGTGACGCGACCGGCTGACGAGGTCGCCGACGCCCATGCGCCGGTCATCGTCGCCGGCTTCGGGCGCGTGGGCAGCACCATCGGGCGCCTGTTGCGCGCCAGTGGCGTCGGGACGACCGTGCTCGACCTCGACGGGGACCGGATCGAATTGCTGAGGCGCCTGGGCCTCGAGGCCTACTACGGCGATGCGACACGCCTGGAGTTGCTGACGGCGGCCGGGGCCGCGACGGCGAAGGTGCTGGTGCTGGCGGTGGACGACTTCAGCGTCACCCAGCGCCTGATCGAGGTGGCACGCCGGCACTTCCCGCATCTCGCGCTGGTGGTGCGGGTCCCCGACCGGGCGGAGGCCTACGTGCTGATCAACGATGGCGTCACGGACGTCCACCGCGAGACCACGGGCACCGCCTGCGACATGGGCTTTGCCACGCTGCGCGCGCTGGGCTATCGGGCCTTCCAGGCACGGCGGGCCGTGCAGGCGTTCCGCGCCCACGACGAGCAGGGGGTGCGGGTGCTTGCCGGCAGCTCGGGCGACGAGGCGTCGTATGTGCGTGCGGCTCGGGCTCGGATCGCCGAAACGGAACAGCTCATCGCCGCGCTGGATTTCGTCGATCGCCACTTCGATCTCGCGTGGGACAACACGACGCTGAGGGACGAGGCCGAGTCGCGTACCGAACTGGACGCCGCGATCGACGCGACTCGCTGACGGCCGCGCCAGCCCGGCGGCGGGGGACGTCGCGCGTGCGGCGTTCGGCGTGGGGCACCTTATGATCGAGTGATGCTCGCCCGTCCCGACTTCCCCTATCGGCTCGCCGCCATCGACATCGACGACACGCTCGTCGGGCCCGACAAGCAGGTCAGCCGCGAGAATCGCGCGGCCATCGATCGCCTGCAGGCCGCGGGGTGCCGGGTGGTGCTGGCGTCGGGTCGCGAGCATCACAGCATGGCGATCTATCAGCAGCGCCTCGGGCTGGATGACTTCGTCGTGGCCAACCAGGGGGCGTTGGTGATGCATCCCTCGACCGGGGAGCAGATCTGGCGGCGGCCGGTGACGCCGGCGCTCGCCGCCCGCCTGCTGGAGCGCGGACGCGCCGAGGGGTTCGACGTCCTGCTGGCGACCGACGAGGGCTTCGTCGCCAGTCCGACCAGTCCCTGGGTCGTCCACAACTTCGCCGAGCGCGATGGCACCCTGCGCGTCCACGCGCGAGACCTGGACGACGAGGTGACGCGAGCGCCCCTGAAGGTCCTGTGGTACGGCCAGACCGCCGACGTCCACGCCTTCAGCCGGTCGATGACCACCGAACTCGGCGCCAGTGCGGAAGTGGTGATCACCACCGAGCACCTGCTCGAGTTCAATGCGCCGGACGCCACCAAGGCCACGGGCGTGGCGGCGGTCGCCCGGCACTACGGCATCGCGCAGAGCGAGGTCCTCGCGTTCGGCGACAGTCACAACGATGTGCCCATGCTGCGCTGGGCCGGACTGGGCGTGGCGATGCCGCACGCGCTGGCCGAGGCGCACGCGGCCGCCGACCTCAGTGCACCAGAGGCGGATCCCAACTGCGCGCTGGCCGTGGCGATCGACCTGCTGCTCGCGGGAGACACGGTCTCCCGCTGAGCGGCGCGGGCGCCCCGTGAGCCCAGGCGCCGCCCATCAGAACGGCTGGTGCACGGCGTGTGTACTCGCCGGCACCGTCATCCCGACGTCGTCGCGTCGCTCCAGCAGGTCACGCAACCGCTGCAGGTCCTCGCGCACCTGCGCGTGCAGATCCGAACCGAACAGGGACGCGACCCGCCGCCCGAGTTCCCCTCCCGGTGGCGCGTACTGGAAGTGCACCGACAGCTGCGTCTGCTCGCTGCCGAGTGGGCGGAAGATGACGCTGCCCGCACTGACCACGTCGGCGGGCGCCGAGCTCTTCCACGAGATCAGCGCGTTGGTCTCGTCGGTCAGGATGTCCGCATCCCATTCGAAGCGCAGGTGACCGGGCCCGCGCATCACCCAGTGGGACCGCCGGCTGTCCAGCACATCCACGCGTTCGATGTGTCTGAGGAACTTCGCGAGATTGGCCAGGTCGCGCCAGAACCGGTAGACGTCGGCGACGGGGCGTCGAATCGTGAGGGTTTCACGCACGTGGATGCCGGCCGACCCGCCCAGCCGCTGTCGCGTGTCCGAGCGCGCCTCGGGATCGCCGACCACGGCGTGCTTCACGGGGCAGG
Source organism: Luteitalea sp. (assembly GCF_022842525.1). NCBI lineage: Bacteria > Pseudomonadati > Acidobacteriota > Vicinamibacteria > Vicinamibacterales > Vicinamibacteraceae > Luteitalea > Luteitalea sp. Next base: position 17,906 of record NZ_JALHPM010000050.1, on the reverse strand, counting down.
TGCCGCTCATGCCCCGAGCAAGCAACCCCGCGCCGATCCACTGACGAGTTCGCCGCCCCATCGGCCGCCTCGCCTCCAGGTACAACAGCCCGGCCCCAGCCGCCACCGATCCGATTCGCTCCCATCGTCCCAGATTCATACGCATGCGGACGCTCCTTTCGCAGTCATGCCGGTGTCCCTTGCAAGATTCCGCACAGGCGGCACCGGCCGCGCGGCGCGACGGAATGGCGCTTGCAGCAGGGGAGCCAGGAGGTACATGCACATGCTCTGGACTCTGGCGTTGATTCTGTTCGTGTTGTGGCTGATCGGAACGGTGAGTGCGTACACGATGGGCGGCCTGATTCACGCGCTGCTCGTACTGGCCCTCATCCTCGTCGTGCTGAATCTCTTCACGGGAACGAGGCGGGCAGCGCTCTGACGGCCCGGGAGCCTTCAGCACGCCGCGACACCTCGAGACCGAGGGCGCTGCGGGCCGAAGGCTGGAGGCTCCCCTGCGTGCCCGGGCCGCGCGCGTCCGTGGTTCCTACAGGGTGCCGTATGACCCTACACACGCGCCAGGGTGAGGGACGCGCAGCGCGCGGACCTGAGCGCTCCTGCGGGTGAGGTGCGCGGGCATGAGGCTTGCGATGCCGGCGGCATGGCCGAGTCTCCTCTGGCGGCACCGGAACCTTCCGCATTCGCATCGTCTCTCTTCGTCCGTCGGTGTCCCGCAGGAGCCGAACTCGCATCCGCCATCACCGTCCACGTGCGTGTGTGGGCGCCCGACCATGCGCGCGTGTCCGTGCGCATCGACGGTCGGGATCACCCCCTGGCCCGTGACGTGCACGGCTACCACGCCGCGCTCGTCGACGGGCACGCGGGCAGTCGCTATGGGTTCCTGCTCGGGCGCGACCCCAAGGTCTACCCCGACCCCGCTTCCCGCTCTCAGCCTGACGGTCCGCACGGTCTCTCCGAGGTCATCGATCCCGACGCCTTCGCCTGGACCGACGGCTCCTGGCGAGGCGCAACCAGCGACCCGGTCATCTACGAACTCCATCTCGGTACGTTCACGCCCGAAGGCACGCTCGACGCCGCGGGCGGACAGCTGGCGGCGCTCGCCGACCTGGGCATCTCGGTGCTCCAGGTCATGCCGGTGGCCGACATGCCCGGCGCGTTCGGCTGGGGCTACGACGGCGTCGGCCTCTACGCCCCGTCCCGTCTCTACGGTCGTCCCGACGACCTGCGGCGGTTCGTCGACCGCGCGCACGCCGTCGGCCTCGCCGTCATCCTCGACGTGGTCTACAACCACGTCGGACCGGATGGCAACTACCTGCGCGCGTTCGCCGCCGACTACTTCACGACCCGCTACGACAACGAGTGGGGAGACGCCCTCAACTTCGACGGACCGACCTCTGGTCCCGTCCGTGACTGGATTCTCGGCAACGTCGCGTACTGGATTCGCGAGTTCCACGTCGACGGGCTCCGACTCGACGCCACGCAGCAGATCTTCGACGCGTCCGACGAGCACCTGATCGCGGCCATCACCAGAACGGCGCGCGAGGCGGCCGGTGCGCGCACGGTGCTGGTCACGGCCGAGAACGAGCCCCAGCACGCCCGACTCGTCACACCGACCGCGCGCGGCGGCTATGGGCTCGATGCGATCTACAACGAGGACTTCCACCACAGCACGCGGATGGCCCTCGTCGGCACGCACGAGGCCTACTTCAGCGACTATCGCGGCGACGCGAGCGAATGGCTCGCCTGCGCGCGATGGGGCGTGCTCTTCCAGGGACAGCACTATGCGTGGCAGAAGCAGCCCCGCGGCACGCCGGGCCTCCGCCTGCCGAGAAGCACCTGCATCCACTTTCTCGAGAATCACGACCAGGTCGCCAACACCGATCGCGGCCGTCGCCTGGTCGATCTCGCCAGGCCGGCCGATCTCCGCGCGATGACCGCGCTGCTCCTGCTGCTGCCGGCCACGCCGATGCTCTTTCAGGGGCAGGAGTTCGGCTCGCGCCGGCCCTTCGTCTACTTCGCCGATCACGACTCGCCGCTGCGCGAGGCCGTCCGCGCTGGTCGACAGGAGTTCCTCGGGCAGTTCCACCGCCTGCGCGATCCGGATGTCCAGGCCTTCCAGGCCCCGCCGCACGATCGTGACGCCTGGCAGCACTGCCAGTTGCAGCGCGACCCGCGCGATCGCGCCCAGATCGAATGGCGATCCCTGCACCACGACCTGCTGACGCTGCGCCGGCGACGGCCGCGCGTCGACGGCGCGCACGTGCTCGACGGCGCCGCGCCAGACGCCACGCTGCTCCTGCTGCGCTACTTCGGCGACCACGACGAGGATTGGCTGCTGCTGCTCAACAGCGGTCCAGATCGCGACGTAGCGTCGCTCTCCGAACCCCTGATCGCCCCGCCCGACGGGCGCGCGTGGCAAGCCCTCTGGTCCAGCGAAGCGCCCCGCTATGGCGGACAGGGCACGATGTCGTGGTCGCCGGGCCACTGGCCCCTGCCTGGCCATGCGTGCGTCGTGCTCCGCGCCACCCCGTCCGAGGATCTCGACGCATGAGTCGTCCATCAGTCAGCCCGCTCCACGACCCACTCGCCGAACTCGCCCCACTCGTCCGGCGGACGCGCTTCGCCGCCGCAGAGCCGCCCACACTCGAGGAACACGGCAGCCGCGAGTGGCTCGTGACCAATGGTTTGGGCGGCTACGCGTCTGGAACGGTGATCGGCGCCCTCACCCGCCGCTTCCACGGCCTGCTGGTGGCGGCACTGCCATCCCCGCTCGGGCGGATGATGCTGCTCACCCATCTCGAGGAGCGACTCACCTTCCGCGACGGCGCCCGTGACTGGCTCGGCCTGCACGGGACGACCGGACAGCTCGCGCAAGCGGACGCGGGTCGGCACCTCGAGGAGTTCCGCCTCGAAGCCGGGCTTCCGGTCTGGCGCTATGTCGTGAATGGCGCCGTCATCGAGAAGACGCTGCTGATGCCACACGGGCAGAACACGGTGCACGTGACCTACCGGCTGCTCGCGGGCCCGCGCCGGGTGCGGCTCTCGCTGCGGCCGATGGTGGGCTTCCGCCCGCATGAGGCTCCGGTGGATCGCTCACCCGTCGACGGTTACACCGTCAGCGCCCGCGGCCAGCGCATCGAGGTGACCGCGGAGGAGCAGCAGCCGCCGCTGCGACTCGTGCTCCATGCCGCCAGTGGCGGCTTCGTCTTCGACGATCAAGCCATTCGGGACGTCCGGTACCTGGTCGAGGAACGGCGCGGCTACGACTACGCCGGCCCCCTGTGGAGCCCGGGACGCTTCAGAACCGATCTGACGCGCGGCGCCGCCGTGACGGTGATGGCGTCGGCAGAACCCTGGGACATCCTTGCCGCGGTCAACCCGGACGAGGCGCGAACGATGGAACGGGCGCGGCGCGCCCGCCTGCTGGGCCTTGCCGATCCGGCCGTCCGCACGGGCGTCGGGGCCGAGCTCGTGCTCGCCGCCGACCAGTTCCTGATGACGCCGATCTCACGCACGCACGATCAGGTACGCGCCGAGGCCGGGGGCGGCCGCGCCCGCTCGGTCGTGGCCGGCTACCACTGGTTCACCGACTGGGGCCGAGACACGATGATTTCGCTCGAGGGCCTCACGCTGTGCACCGGCCGTGTCACCGAGGCGCGCGACATCCTGCGCACCTTCGCGTACCACGTGCGTGACGGGCTGATCCCCAACATGTTTCCCGAAGGGGGTCAGGAAGGCCTCTACCACACGGCGGATGCCACGCTCTGGTTCTTTCACGCCATCGATCGCTATCTCCGCCGCACCAACGACGACCTGCTGCTGCGCGAGTTGCTGCCCACCCTGCGTCGCATCGTCGCGGCACACCGCGAGGGGACGCGCTTCGGCATCGGGGTCGACCCGGCCGACGGGCTGCTGCGCCAGGGCGCCGACGGCTACCAGCTCACCTGGATGGACGCCAAGGTCGACGGCTGGGTGGTCACGCCACGCCGCGGCAAGGCCGTCGAGATCAATGCCCTGTGGTACAACGCCGTCCGGCTGCTCGCATCGTGGCTGCGCAGTGGCGGCGACGAGGACGAGGCCAACACGCTCGAGGCGCATGCGGCGCACGTGCGCGCCTCGTTCAACGCGCGCTTCTGGAATCCCGAGGCGGGGCACCTGTTCGACGTCATCGATGGCGAGGCCGGCGCCGATGCCGCCTGCCGGCCGAACCAGTTGTTCGCCATGAGCCTGCGCCACCCCGTCCTCGACTCGCAGCATTGGGACGACGTGCTCGAGGCCGTTCGACGCGACCTGCTGACGCCCGTGGGGCTGCGCTCGCTGTCGCCAGCCCATCCCGACTACAAGCGACAGTACTTCGGCGACCTCAGGACGCGCGATGCGGCCTATCACCAGGGCACGGTGTGGAGTTGGTTGATCGGGCCCTTCGTCGATGCGTGGCTGGCGCGGCATCCCGACGACCGGGCCGGCGCCCGCCGCTTCATCGAGCCCTGCCTCGCGCACCTCGACGAGGGGTGCATTGGGTCGGTGAGCGAGATCTTCGACGCCGAGCCGCCGTACGCGCCACGCGGCTGCATCGCCCAGGCCTGGGGCGTCGCCGAATGGCTGCGGGTCTGGGCCCGCACCGCGGACTAGGCCTCGTCGTCGGACAGCACCGGCTCGGCGCGCCAGAGGCCATAGCGGCGCAGCTTGTTGTACAGCGTCGGCCGATGGATGCCGAGCAGGGCCGCCGCCGCCCGCTTGTTCCCTCGAGTCCGCTCCAGGGTCTGGACGATGGCGAATCGTTCGATCTCGTCGAGCGACTGTCCGATCGGCATCGTCCCGGGGCGGGGGGCCGCCGTCGCGAGCCGCACCGTGTCGGGCAGATCTTCGACTCGAATCTCCGGCCCGTGACACAGGATGACCGCCCGCTCGATGACGTGTTCGAGCTCACGGACATTGCCGGGCCAGGTGTGCCGCTCCAGGGTCCTCAGGGCCGCCGCTTCGATCCCGCTCACGGGACGACGATGGCGCTCGGCGGACTGCACGAGGAACCTGACGGCCAGCAGCGCAATGTCCCCTTCCCGTTCGCGCAGGGCTGGCAGCCTGAGCACGATGGTGTTCAGGCGAAAGAAGAGGTCCTCGCGCAGCACGCCGCTGCGCACGGCGTCGTCCGGGTTGACGTTGGTCGAGCAGATCACGCGGACATCCGCCTGCTGACTCGTCGTGCCGCCCACCGGACGGAACTCGCGCTCCTGCAGCACGCGCAGCAGCTTGACCTGCAACGACAATGGCATCTCGGCGATCTCGTCGAACAGCACGGAGCCGCCCTCGGCCACTTCGAGCAGGCCCTTCTTGTCGGCAATCGCGCCCGTGAAGGAACCGCGCCGGTAGCCGAACAGCTCGGACTCGAGCAGATCGGCGGGAATGGCGGCGCAGTTCAGCCGGATGAACGGGTTGGACGCTCGAAGACTGTGAGCGTGCAGCGCCGACGCCATGAGTTCCTTGCCCGTGCCGTTCTCGCCGACGATCAGCACGTTGGCATCGGTGGGCGCGGCCGCGCGCGCCAGGCGAAAGGCATCGCGCATGCCCTGCGCGCGGGAGACGAGCGCTCCGAAGCCTTCCACCCCGGGTTCGAGCTCGTCGCGGGGTGTGCCATCACGGGCAGCGGTCTTCTTCGCGAGGGCCCGTTGCAGGTGGCCGGCCAGCACCGTCAGGTCGACGGGCTTCTCGAGCAGCGTGTGCGCCCCCTCGCCCAGCACCTCGACGGCAGACGCCACCGTGGCATGGCGCGTGACGACAATCACCGGCACGTGGGCCAGCACGCCGCGACTGTGGCGGAACCACTCGAGTCCCGACTGGTCGGGCAGCACCAGTTCCAGCAACACGACGTGCGGGCGCCACAGCCGCAACTGCACCCCGGCGCTGGCGCCATCACGGACGAGACGGACCGCATAGCCCTGGGACTGCAGCCCCGTGACCAGCGCATCGTCGTCTGGCACCTCGGGGTCGACGACGAGCAAGCGCGTGAGCGGACGCGTCACGTGGCGGCTCCATGGGTGGACACACCGTGGCGCCTGCAAGCGATGTACCGCGGCACGACACACCGGGACAACGAATCGTCGTCCTGTACCTCGTGCGAACAAGCGTCGTGGATCGCGACGCAGCGCGGCTGCGCTGGGTGCGAATGGACGCACGCCTCCGGCGCTGGCGACATGGCCGTCTTCGGTATGCGCATTGCAGGCAGCGATGTCCGGTCCACGCTTCCCCCGGCAGCGTCACTGCAGCGTCACATCGGACGCGCCTGTGCCCGGTCGTCCGCGGATGGGCTGGAGCCGCGCCTCAAGGAGGCACGCATGCTGAGCAAGTGCCATGTCGTGGTGATCGGGCTGGCCATCAGCTCCTCGTGGGGCAACGGACACGCGACCATCTACCGCAGCCTGCTGGGTGCCCTCGGTCGGCGGGGCCATCACGTGCTCTTTCTCGAGCGCGACGACCCGGGCTACGCCGCGCACCGCGACCTGCGGGACTGGGACAGCGTGCGCGTCGCCTTCTACGGCTCGGTCCAGGAGCTCGGACAGCGCTATCGATCCGCCATCCAGGGCGCCGACGTCGTGATCGTCGGCTCCGGCATCGCAGAGGGCCAGGACGTGCTGGACTGGGCGCGCCGCCATACGCGAGGGGTGCTGATGTTCTATGACATCGACACGCCGAGGACCCTGCAGCGCCTCGAGACCGGCGAGTCCTGCGCCTACCTGCGCCGCGACCAGTTGCCGATGCTGGACACCATGCTGTCGTTCTCTGCCGGCACGGCGCTCGAGCGTCTGGTCGCCCTCGGCGCGCCGCGGGCACGGTCGCTCTGCTGCTCGGTCGACCCGGGCGTCCATCTGCCGGTGAACGAAGAGACGCGGTGGGATCTGGGCTACCTCGGCACCTATGCGCCTGACCGGCAGCCGGCCCTCGGGCGCCTGCTGCTCGATGTGGCGTCCCAGCGCGCGAGTGCGCGCTTCGCGGTGGCCGGGCCGCTGTACCCGGACACCATCACCTGGCCGACGAACGTGGAGCGGGTCGAGCATCTCCCACCCCAGGCGCACGCCGCCTTCTACTGCGGCCAACGCTTCACGTTGAACCTCACACGCACCGAGACGCGGCGACTGGGCCACTCGCCGAGCGTCCGCCTCTTCGAAGCGGCAGCGTGCGGGTCGGCCATCATCAGCGATGCCTGCGAGGGGCTCGAGGCGTTCTTCGAGCCCTACGTCGAGATCCTGCCGGCCACCGATGCCAGGGACATCGAGCAGTATCTCGACCTGTCTGAAGGAGAACGCCGCACGATCGGTCGGCGCGCGCGCAGCCGTGTGATGGCGTCCCATACCTCAGAGCACAGGGCCCTGGAGCTGGAGGCGTATGTGGCCGAGGCGATGGGGGTGAGCGAGCTGGCACGCGCGCGCGGCGCGGCGCGTGCCCCGGCCGCGCTCTAGGCCTCGAGTTCTTCCTCCTCGTCCTCGTCATCCTCTTCGTCGTCGTCCTCGAGGTCCTCGTCCTCGTCGAGGACCTCGACATCGTCGTCGTCCTCCTCATCGTCCTCGTCGTCGTCCTCGTCGACGTCGTCGTCCTCCAGGTCGTCTTCGGCTTCGGCCATCGCGTACGACGCGGAGGCTGGCGCGGCGGGCATCGGCGACGCCGACGCGGCGTATCCGAGGAAATCGAGGGGAATCAGGGGCAGGTCGAACGTCGCGGTCATGGCGTACTCCTCGGAAGGGAAAGAAAGGTGGCCCGACCTGTGTCGGGCGCCGGGACAGGCGCGATGCAAGGACGTTGCCCGGTCGCCGGGGCGGCAGCCGCCGCGCACTTCGAGCAGGGCGCACCTGCGCGGGGCGCACCAAGATGGAGGTGGAGCGTTCAGGGTGTAGCGAATCACCGGGCAGGTCTTGCCGACGTGGACCAGCAACTCGCGAGGTGGGGCCAACGAGGAACGGCCCGACGCGCAGGGACGCGCATCGGGCCGTGAAGAGATTCTGACTCCTTCCCGCGTGTGTGACGGTCAGGGTCTTGCTGACGACGGACGCCATTGACGATGGCAGCCGCCAGGAGGCGCGAAGGCCTCGGTGTCTCGGTGTCCGGCGTCAGCGTGACCGGCGGGCCGTGAGGTGCTGGTTCGGTGGAGTGTCCTGGTCCATGTGCCTCCTCAGTCGTGGTGCACTGCGCGTGACCCGGTCCGTCGTTCGGCGCGCCGCATGTCGTGGTCGGCAGAAGCCGGATGGGCTGGGCCCATGAAAACGATGGCTACCCGAACGCCCGGACCGCTGGAACGGCTGGCCCGACCGACGTCATCCTCGACGCCCGCCGAGCCCGTGGTGGAAAGGTGGATCTCCCTCAGCCATGTTCTCCTGCTTTCTCCGGTGAGTCCCGGTGAAACGGTGGAACCGCGCTGTCTGTGGTCACCGTACGCCCGCACCTCCGTCCCCGCAAGATCGCCGGACATCACGGGATGCACATATCGATCTGCACACCTCGCCCAGTGAATCCGCGCGTGTTTCGATCACGGATGAGTAGGCACGCCCCCTCGTCTTCTGCTGTAATGGGGCCTTCATGACGCCTGCGATGGCGAGCCTGCCGCCCATGGAATCCACCGCCGGGACTCGCCCGCGCCAGCGTTGGAGGGTGGCCCTCGGCATCGCCGCGGCCCTCCTCCTGGGCCTCCTCGTGACGCCGTCCCCCCTGGCGGCACAGGACGCCCCCTCCACGCGTGCCGGCGCGGCGGAAGCGGCGCGGCGGGCCAAGGCGGCGGCCCTCGCGGAGGCGCCGCCCCCCAATCGGGTCGAGCGCACCTTCAGCTTCATCGAAGAGTCGCGCCTCTTCGGGCGGGTGTTCAACCCAGCACGGGGCTGGTTCGCCCAGGTCGGCGGCGTCGGTGAAGGGAACGGGTTCACCCTGGGCGGCGGGTACCGCCAGCCCACGCCGCTCGGCGTCCTCACCGTCCGCGGCCTCGGATCCTTGCGTGAGTCCCATCTGCTGGGCGTCGACTTCACACGCGCGTTCCTGCCGCGGGACGCCGGGTTCATCACCGCGAGCGTCACGCGCCGGCACGAGGCCGTGCAGCGCTACTACGGGGAGGGGCCGGACACCTCCTTCGACGACCGTACGAGTTTCGGGCTGTCGGCGACGCAGGTCGACCTCACGGCCGGCGTTCGCGTGACGCGGTGGCTGACCGGGACGGCGGGTGTCGGCTTCGCGAATCCGGACATCAAGGCATCGTCGGAGGCCAGTCGTGTGCCGGGGACGCAGGGGGTCCACGACGACAGGAGCGCGCCAGGCCTCACCTTCCAGCCGGAGTACGTGATCTCGCATCTCGGCGTCGTCATCGACACGCGCGACACCGCCAATCCACGCCGCGGTGGGCTCTACCAGGCACAGGTCCGGCGTTTCGACGACCGCGACGGCGGCGCGTACAGCTTCACCGACACGCGGATCGAACTGCAGCAGTTCATCCCGTTCTGGAATCTCAGTCGCGTGCTCGCCCTGCGGGTGCTGGCGCAGCATGCCGACGGGCTCGGCCAGGCCCAGGTGCCCTTCTACCTGATGCCGACGCTCGGCGGCGCGCGCAGCCTGCGCGGCTACGACCGCCAGCGCTTTCGTGACCGGAGCCAGTTGCTGATCTCGGCCGAGTACCGCTACGAGGTCAACCCGTTTCTCATGGCCGCGGTGTTCTACGACGCCGGGCAGGTCGCGGCGGACTGGTCGGCCTTCCACATCAAGGATCTGCGCGATGCGTACGGGATCGGTTTCCGTTTCGGCTACAGCAACGCCGTCGCCCTGCGCGCCGACGTGGCGTTCGGCGGCGAGGATCCGGTGCGCCTGATCGTCGGCTTCAGCACGAGTTTCTGACATGCTCTCCGTGCGTGTGCCGCTCCGCTTCGCGCTGTCCCGCCGGTCGCTACTGGGGACCGTCCTCCTGTGTGTCGCGCTGCTTGCCGGTGACGTCGCCTCGCGTCGGGCCGGCGCACACGGCCAGGCCGCCACGCAGCCGCTGCGCGTGCACTTCGAGCCCGACGATCCGCTCTGGGTCGATGCCGACATGCTCGTCGACGCCAGCGGCGTGGCGCCGCAGGAGCTGAGCCAGTCCTACGACTTCCTGGAGAACACGTTCGCGCTCAAGGGCGACCAGCGCGACGTGCGCGCCATGAACGTCAACACGCTGGACGAGGTCCCCGACTCCAGCTGGTTCACCAACCGCATCGGGCATCGCCCGATCGACGACGGCGCGCTGGTGCGCGGCCCCAACTCCCTGCCCGCCCTGCAGGCCAGCGGCTGGACCATCGTCGCCGGCAAGAACACGGGCTTGCAGCCCGGGTTCCGCGCCGTCATCACCGGCGCCAACGACTCGCAGCTCTATCAGCTCGAGTTCGACCCTCCGGGGTACCCCCATCTGGCCACCGGCGCCGAGATGATCGGCACGCTGCTCTATCACGCGCTGGGCTACCACGTCGTCGAGAACTACATCGTCTACGTCGACGTCGACACGCTCACGATCGACCCGAAGGCGACCTACCGCGATCGTGACGGGCGCAAGCAGCCGTTCACCCGCGACACGCTCGATCGCCTGCTGTGGCGCGCGGCGCGCAGCAACGATGGCACCTACCGGGCGCTGGCCAGCCGCTTTGCCCCGGGCAAGCCGGCGGGCCAGTTCCGCTACAACGGCACCAGGCCCGACGACCCCAACGACATCTACCCGCACGAGCATCGTCGCGAACTGCGGGCCGCGCGCGTCTTCGCCGCCTGGGTCAACCACGACGACTCGCGCGCGAACAACACGCTGGACATGATCGAAGGCGACGGCGGCCAGTCGGCCGTGCGCCACTACATGTTCGACTTCGGATCGATCATGGGCAGCGGCACCACCGGTCCCGATACGGCCCGTTCGGGTCGGGCCTACCTGATCGACGGGCCGATGGCGTGGCGCGTCCTGCGGACGTTCGGCCTCTGGGCGCCGTCGTGGGCGCGGCGCCACATCCTGCCCTACCATCCGTCGGTCGGTCCCTACACGGCCGATGGCTTCGAGCCGGAAGAATGGCGCGCCGAATACCCCAATGCCGCCTTCCTCAACATGCGGGCCGACGACGCCTTCTGGGGCGCCAGGCGCGTGGCGGCCTTCACCGATGCGCAGTTGCAGTTGCTGGCGGCGCAGGGTCGCTACAGTGACCCGGCCGCGACCGCGCAGGTCGCGCAGGCCCTGATCGGCCGCCGCGACCGGATTGCGAAGGCGTGGCTCACCGGCGTCACGCCACTGGTCTCCCCGTCGCTGGAGGGCGGTCGCCTCCGATTCGCCAACGCCGCGGTCGACGCCCGCGTGGCCACGGCCCCGACGAGCTATGTCGTACAGTGGCAGCGTTTCGACAACGAGACGGGTCGTCATGCCCATGTCGGCCCGCCCATCACCACGTCCACGCCAGAGGCGCCGATGCCCGAGGAACTCGCCCAGGATCCTTTCGTGTCGGCTGACGTCCACGTCGTGCACCCGCAGTATCGCCACTGGAGCGCGCCGGTGGCGTTCTACTTCCGCCGCGACGCCGAGGGCTGGACACCCGTCGGGCTGATTCGCCGATGAACGATCCACGCACCCTGGTCAGCCATCCGGAGCTGCGCTCCCACCAGTCGTTCCCGCACTTCAAGACCGTCGGCGAGGCGCCTCGGAGTCGTCTCGAACGCGCCCTCTCCTACTTTGCCGACGTGCGCGCCGGCGAGGGGCCCGGCGTGGTCATGCTCGCCGTCACGATCTTCCTGCTGCTGGCCGGCTACTACCTGCTGAAGACGGCGCGCGAGGCGCTGATCCTCACCGAGGGTGGCGCAGAGGTGAAGGCCTATTCGTCGGCGGCACAGGCCCTGCTGCTGCTCGCCGTCGTGCCGGCCTACAGCTGGCTGGCGTCGCGCGTGGCCCGCGTGCCGCTGATGGGCATCACCTCGGCGTTCTTCGTCGCCAACCTGCTGCTGTTCGCGGGGGTGCGCGGCGCCGGTGCACAGGTCGGCATCGTGTTCTACGTCTGGCTCGGCATCTACAACGTCTTCGTGATTTCCCAGTTCTGGGCCTTCACGAACGATCTGTACACCGAAGGCCAGGGCCGCCGCCTGTTCCCCTTCATCGGGGTCGGCAGTTCGCTCGGCGCGTGGATTGGCGCGGAGGCGGCCGCCGCGCTGGTGAAGCGGACGACATCCGATCCGAGCACGCTGATGGTGGTGGCGGCCGTCCTGCTCGCCGTCTGCTTCGGCCTGATCATGCTCGTGAACCGCCGCGAAGTGGGCCGCACCGACGCCGTCGGCCGCCAGCAGAGCGATGCGCCGATCACGGGGCCCAACGGGTTCGCGCTGGTCATGTCCGACCGCTACCTGCTGCTCATCGCCGGGCTGATGGTGCTGCTCAACATCGTCAACACCTCCGGCGAGTTCCTGCTCAGCAAGCTGGTGGTCGGCGAGGCGATGCAGCAGTTTGCCAGCGACGGCCAGCTGGCGGAGCGCCAGCGGTTCATCGGCGGGTTCTACGGAACCTTCTTCGGGCGGGTCAACCTGCTCGGTCTGCTGCTGCAGCTGTTCGTCACCTCACGCATCCTCAGGACCATGGGGGTGCGCGGCGCGCTGTTCATCCTGCCGGTGCTGGCGATCGTCAACTACTCGGTCATTGCGGTGGCGCCGGTGCTGGCCGTGGTCAGCGTCCTGAAGGTGCTCGAGAACAGCACCGACTACTCCATCCAGAACACGGTCAAGCAGGCGCTGTTCCTGCCGACCACACGCGAGGCCAAGTACAAGGCCAAGGCCGCCATCGACACGTTCTTCATGCGCCTCGGCGACGTGACGCAGGCGGGCATCGTCCGACTCGGGACACACCTGGGTGCGGGTGTCGGCGCCTTCGCCTGGCTCAACGTCGCCCTGACGGTGGGTTGGCTGGTGGTGGCGGGTCAGCTGGCTCGCGAGCATCGACGACGGACGGTGTGACCTGCCGGGTCAGCTGCTCCAGCAGTCCATCCTGGGAGCGGAGCAGGTCCTCGAGGGCCGTCGTCGAGGACGGCGCGCTGGTGCTCTGCCCGACGCCGGCATCGAGGATGTCCCACAGTCGGGTGCGCACCGTCTCGGGCAGCACCCCGGTGAGATACTCCAGCGCCAGCCCGCGCAGCATCGGGTCCTCGCTGTGGACGACCCGGAACGCCACCTTGATCGGCTCGCGCGGCAGCACGGTGACCAGCAGCGAGAACACGTGCTCGAGGCTGCGGTTGGCGCGGTCGCGCAGGTGATCGTCGAGGAACATCACGGCGTCCGAGCTCTCGAACTGATCGAGCAGCCGGTGCCCGTTCCACACCGGACGTGCCACCGACAACTCGCGTTCGACGATGTGGAAGATGCGAGGGGCGTCGACCCGCAACGACGGGTCGGCGACGAGCAGGCGGTCCATCGCCCGGCTGCACTGGTAGCGCACCTCGAAGCGGGAGTCCGACAAACCGAGGTTCAGGCCATCGAGCGTGCGCTGTGACGGCGCGCTGATGAGGATGCGGGGGATCCGCCGACGAATCGCGAAGTCGGTCGCTCCGTCGAGCAGCGCGTCGACGAGCAGGCCGACATGGCGGTCGGCCGTCCGCTCGAGTGCGCGTCGCACCTGCGCCGTGACGTCGTCCCAGGCGAGCAGTTGCAGCGTCTGCGCCACGTGCATGGCCTCGAAGCGCGGCGCCGACTCGAGGGCGACGATGACGCGGTCGCGATCGCCCGTGCGCAGTTGGCGCAGCAGGTCCAGGGGTTCGTCGAGCAGGACCTGCACCGGCACATGCTCGCGGTGGCCGGGCCTGACGTCCTCGAGGGCGACCGGCGGCTCGACCACCGGCACCTCGAGGCTGTGCAGCGTGAGGCCCCCGAAGTCGCCGATGCCCATGATCCCGTCGGCCGACGCCTGATCGATGAGCCGCTGCTCGATGCTGCGCAGGTACATCGAGTCGAGGCGCTCGCCGATCCAGATGCTGACGGCGGCCATCAGCAGCACCACGCCGAGCATCTCGTTGACGAGGAACATCGGGCCCGTCAGCAGCAGCAGTTGCACGATGCCAGCGCCGAGGGCGTCACCGGCACGATCGCAGGCCACGTCCAGGAAGGTCTTGACCCGACGTTTCTCCTGCGGCGACATGGCCGAGAAGAGCAGCTCGTAGCCGTTGCGGAACACCGACCCGCGGAGGACCGACTCCGTCCCTCGGGCCACCGCGAATACGGCGGTCGTGGGAAACAGCAGCGAGGCCACGGTGCTCACACCCAGCCCGATCGGCAGCATCGTGACGGACCGTCCGACTCCCAGGCGACGCTGGAGGGGTCCGGCCAGCACGGCCTGAAACAGGAACGTCGCCACCTGCACCACGGTGTAGAAGATGGCGAAGAACTGCAGCAGGTGGCCGCCGCTGTACTCGGTGGCGGCGCGCGACTTCAACAGGTAGTCGACGATGGCGGCGCTGGCGGTGCCGAGCACGACGAGCAGCGCGATCTCCTTCACCTGCGGCGACGTCCGCAGCATCTGGCGGCCGAACAGCGGTTCTGGCGGCGGCGCCTGCCCCTGCTCGCGCAGCGACTCGCACATCGGCCACAGGCCGACCGCGCACACGGCATGCAACCCCGCCAGCATCAGCAGCGAGGCGTCGGCCGAGGCCCACGCGCCCACGCGCTCCAGCGTCAGCCCACCGACGATGCCGCCGAGCGACCCGGCCGAGGCGATCCGCACGAACTGGGCCCGGGCCGAGTGGGGATCGAACAACTCGCTGGTGAGCGACCAGAAGCCCGAGAGCAGCAACGCGCCGAACGCCGCGATGTGGATGTAGACGACGATGGGGATGACGGCGCCGGCTCCGAACCAGACCCACTCGGCGACGTGGGCGATGGCGCTGACCGCGAAGCCGAGCGGCACGAGGCGCCTCGGCCCGAGCCACGCGAGCAGGCGCGAGTAGACCGGCACCGCCAGCACCGACAGGACGGCCGCGAAGATGACCATCTTCGGCAGCTCGGTGACCGGCAGGGCCTCGAGGAAGAGGGCGTCACGGACGGCCTTGCCCGCGACCTGATGCGCGAGCATGACGGCCGATACCGCCATGGCCATGCGTGCGAGGGACACGGTGTACACGGCCGACGCTCAGCGCACCAGCACGGGCGACGGCCGCGCCTGGTCGTCGGCGTCGACCGCGGGGCGGCGGTGGGTGGAGGACGGCGGCAGATGAGTGCGCCACCAGGCCTCCGCGTCCTCACTGCACCACTGCTTGGCGTCGACGCAGGCATCGAGCAGCCGGATCAGGGCCCGCGCGCTGGCCGGACGGTCGGCTGGCGCCTTGGCGAGACACCGGAGCACGACGGCTTCGAGGTCGGGCGCGATCGGCAGTTCCGTGCGCTCGGAGGGCGGCACCGGCGCCTTCTGCACGTGCGCGACGGCCATGGCGGTCGGGCTGGTCTCGGTGAACACCAGCGATCCGGTCAGCAGGTAGTAGGCGACGCACCCGAGCGTGTAGAGGTCGGCACGGCCATCGATGCGCTCCTCCCCCATCGCAATCTCCGGGGCGATGTACCCGGGTGTCCCGGCCGAGACGCCCTCGACCGTCAGGTGCGTGAAGTCCTCGGCCTGCGTCGGCTTGACGAGCCCGAAGTCGAGCACCTTGACGAAGTCGTGCTGCAGGGCCACCTTGCACGCCATGATGTTGGACGGCTTGAGGTCGCGATGGACGAGCCCGCGCGCATGCGCTTCCTCGAGCGACAGACAGACCTGCCGCATCAGGTGGATGACACGCGAGCCCGGCTGCGGGCCGAACGTCTGCACGAGTTTCTGCAGACTGACGCCGTCGAGCAGTTCCATCACGAAATAGAAGTGCCCTTCCCGTGACGTGCCGAAATCATAGAGGTAGACCGTGTGCGGGCTCTGCAGGTCGGCCGTGACGCGGGCCTCCCGCTCGAAGCGACGCACGGCGACGTCGGCCTGCCTGGCCGAGGCGCCCTCGACGAGTTCGGGGCGGATGATCTTGATGGCGGCTTCGCGCGCCAGCATCTTGTGCCGCGCCCGCCACACCTCGCCCATGCCGCCCCGACCGATCAACGACTCCAGGTGGTAGCTGCCGAGATCCTGGGCCTTCTGGGCGGCGACTTCCATCCCGTGCATCCGCCGGGCGATGAAGAACGCCCAGAGCGCCGCCAGGTAGTTGACGAACGTCCACGCGAACAGCCGGTTCAACGGCAGGGGCGTGAGGTCCAGCCGGGAGACGTTGATGAAGTAGGCGACGGGCCACGTGGTGGCCGCCAGCAGGGCCACCGTCAGCGTGATGACCGGCGTGTTGGGTACCAGGAACCCGACGATCACGATCCAGATGGCGAGGTTGGAGCCCCCCCGCACCACCGCATTCGGGTCGAACGGGAGGCTGGTCTCGATGGTCGAGATGTAGAACGCGACGATCAGCTCGAACACCATCCCCAACTGCAGGATGGTGGCCGGGGGCACGACGCGGTACTGCTGGAGGGCAATCAACCCGGCCGCGCCGAGGACGTTGGCCAGCATCGCCAGGGCATTGACCGGGTCCTGCTGCACCGGGATGACCTCCGGCTGCACGACGCGCTGGAAGGCGAAGGTCAGGACCGTGGTGACCGCGGCCAGCAGCGACACCCAGCACAGGCGCCGGGACGCCTGGGTGATCAGGCGTGGCGACAGCTGCGTGTCGTGGTCCGTCGGGCCGGCTGTCATCTGCCCCGGCGTGGCTCGAACGATGTCCTGCATGGCGACTCGGTGGCCCAACCGCATCCATGATGCCTGAATGCCCGACCGGACCCCGGGCGTCCGGGCGGGCACGCAAGTGGGTACTTGCGTTCCATGGATAGCACATACGTGCCTCGTCTGCCGTCGGTTCTTGGCGGACGAGGCCGGTGGCCCCAGGCGCACGCCCCCGGGAGCCACGCCGGGCGCGGGCGCCCTCACTTCATGTACTTGCCCATCATCCCCATCAGGTCGTCGACGACATTGCCGTCCTTGTTGCCGTCGAGCATGGGCGTCAGCATGTCGAGCAACCCGCCCCCGGACGGCGCGACCTGGGCCTGCCCGGCCTGCGCCGCCCCGCCACTGAACGCCCCCTTGGCCAGCGCGCCCATCACCATGGTCGCCAGCATCGGCAGCATCGCCTTGAGGATGTCGGGGCCGATGCCCGTCTGCGCCGAGGCCCGGGCCGCCACCTCCCGGCTGACGTCCTTGCTGCCGAAGATCTGCCCCAGGATGCTGTTGCCGTCCTGGGCGCCCAACAACCCCTCGAGGCCCGTGCCCGTGCCCGTGCCCGCGGAGGCACTCCGCTGGAAGCCCGCCGCCACGGTGGGCAGCAGGGCGTCCATCGCCGACTTGGCCTGGGCCGGGTCGAGGCCGAACTGGCGGCTGACCTGATCGATGGCGGCGCCGTTGTTGGCGCCGAGAAGCTGTTCGAGCAAACTCATGGGTGTCTCCGGGACGAGAGGCCTGCAGGGCGCGCCATTGCGCCGACCGTGATTGTGTGTGAAGACAGACGCCGACCGTGGCACCGGCGGTGCCAATCGACTCGCCGGCGGGCTCGCCTTGGGACAGCTTGCCGCGGGCCCGTCGACGATGATAGACACGCGCGGCCGGCCGGACGGGCTCAGCCGAGCACGAACAGACCGACCACGAAGATGCTCGCCAGCAGCACGAAGAGCGCGAGCCACGCGAGCGCGATGACGCGCTCCTCGGCCGGGGTCGGCTCGCTGATGCCAATGGTCATGTGAATGACGCGAACGAGACGCACGAGCGGGCCGAGCATGCGCCATTGAGTACCACGAACCAGGCACCCGCCCTGGCCAGGAATCCGAACCACATGCTGCATACACGACTGTTTGCCACCGTCAGCCCGCGCGTGTCGCTCGCCGGCCTGCTGCTCCTGACCGGCTGC
>NZ_JALHPM010000049.1:0-36819 GCF_022842525.1 Luteitalea sp. | reverse complement strand
GACGTCGAGGCGGCGACGGCCGCCGGCGAGGCCGTGGAGATCGCGGGCGTGCTGCGGCGTGATGCGTCACGCGCGCCCGGCGGAGGCGCCTCCCTGGACCTGGAGGTGCGACGGTTGCGATGGCGCGGCGTGTGGCACGAGGCACGGGTGGGCGTGCGGGCCACGGTTGCTGGCGAGTCCGGCGAGTCCTCCCGCGCCTCCTGGACCCGCGGGCGACACATCCGGGCACCCGTGTCCTCGCTCCGTCGCCCGCTGCCCTACCGCAACTTCGGCGTGACGGACACGGAGCGCGCGCTGGCCCGGCGCGGGATGCGGCTGTTTGCCACCATCAAGAGCGCGTCCCTCGTGGAGACCACGCCGGGACCCTGGTGGGAGGAGTGGGCGGCGGCGGTCCGCGCACGGGTGCGTCTCGTCGTCTTGCGCCATGTGCGCGAACCGGTGGCCGCCGCGACGGTGGCGGCCATCCTCATCGGCGATCGCAGCAGCCTCGAGGCCGAACTCGTGCGCGACCTGCAACACGCCGGCGTGTATCACGTGGTGGCCATCTCCGGCGGCAATGTCGGCATCTGGCTCGCGCTCCTGGTGTGGCTGCCGCGTGCTGCGGGCGCCGGGGCGAAGCTCGGCGTGGTGTGGCTCGGCGCGGCCCTGCTCGGCTTCGCCGTGGTGGTGGACGGTGGGGCGTCGGTGTCGCGGGCCGTCACGGTGGCTGGCGTCGTGGTCGCGGCGCGCTGGTGGGATCTGCGGACGCCGGCCCTGCAGGCGCTGTGCGTCGCTGCGGGACTGCAGTGGCTCGGCGACCCGCTTGCGTGGCACGACGCCGGCTGCGTGCTGTCGTTCGGCGCCGCGGGCACGCTCGTCCTGGTAGCGGCAGCGTGGTCGTCCTCCGGTGGTCCGGCACACGCCGGGGTGGCCCACTGGGCCCGGCGTGGCGCAACGCTGGGCGCGGCGCTGGTCGGCGCGACCATTGCGGTCGAGGCAGTGCTGCTGCCCATCAGCGCCCGCTGGTTCCACGTGGCCACGGTCGCCGGGGTGCTCGCCAATCTCCTGGCGGTACCGGCCATGGGCGTCGTGCAGGTGGCCGGGCTCGCCCTGGTTCCGGCGGCTGCGCTCTGGCCGCCGGTGGGCGATGGCATCGGCGTGGTGGCCGCGCACGCGGTGCGCGTGCTGCTGCGCAGTGCCGACATCGTGTCGGTGGCCCCGTGGCTCGTGCACGAAGTCCCTCCGCCATCGACACCCGTGCTCGCGACCTACTACCTGGCCCTCGTCGTCTGCGCACGGTGCTGTGTCGCACTGGTGTCGTCGTCGTGCGGTCGGTGCGGCAGGGCATCGTGGTCACGACGAGGCCTCCGCGCCAGGGCCGGCCTCGGCGCGCTGACGGGGCTCACGGTGATGGGCTGCCTCGTCTGGATGCTGACGGGCGGTGTCGAGCACAGCGCGCCCGCGCCGTGGACGTGGCGCGCGGCGACCCGGTGGCAACGCGCCAGCTGGCCTGCGGAGCCGTGGCTGCTCGTGACCTTCCTCGACGTGGGGCAGGGCGACGCCACCGTCATCCGATTTCCGTCCGGGCGGACCTGGCTGGTCGACGCCGGCGGCAGCATCAGCGAGACCTTCGACACAGGGGAACGCGTCACGTCTCCTGCCCTCTGGGCACTCGGCCATCGCGCCATCGACCGTGTCGTCGTGACGCACGCGCATCCCGATCACGCGGCCGGCATGCCCACGGTGATCAAGCGCCTGCGGCCTCGCGAGAGCCTCGCGGGCATCGACGTCGTGGGCGAGCCCCGGCAGGGAGCGATTGTCACCGCAGCCGCACAGGTCGGCGCCCGTCAGCGCTGGCTGGCTGCCGGAGAACGGCTCGGGGACGCCTCGACGCGCCTGTCGGTGCTGCATCCGGAGCGGCCGGACTGGGAGCGACGACGCGTCCGCAACGACGACTCGGTGGTGCTGTGGCTGCAACTGGGGGACTTCGGGCTGCTGCTGCCCGGCGACGTGTCGCAGGGCATCGAAGACCGCCTGATCCCGCGGCTGTCGACGATGCCGTTGGCGGTCGTGCGATTGCCGCACCACGGCAGTGCCTCGTCCTCGGGCGCGCGGCTGCTCGATGCGCTCTCGCCGGTCCTCGCGGTCGGATCGATGGGGCGCGGCAATCGCTTCGGACACCCGGCCAGCGCCGTGCTGCGCCGTCTCGCGGAGCGGCGAGTGCCGCTGCTGCGCACCGATCGGGACGGCGCGATCCAGTTGGCCACCAACGGGCGTGTGCTGCTCGTGCGCACCGCCAACGGCCTCGAGGGAAGTCTTACGGGCGGCCCGCCTCGGCGCGCTTGGTGGCTTGCCACGCCGCTTCCATCTCGTCCAGCGACGCCTCACCCACGGGCCGGCCCTCCTGCGCGAGCCGCGCCTCGACCTGGCCGAACCGCCGGCTGAACTTCAGGTTGGCGCGCCGGAGTGCCGACTCGGCGTCGACGTCGAGCTTGCGAGCGAGGTTGGCGATGACGAACAGCATGTCGCCGATCTCGTCCTCGATCGCGTCACGGTCGCCGGACGCGATCGCCTCGTGCACCTCGCGCGTCTCCTCGTCGAGCTTCTCGAGGACGGCCGCCGGCGTCGGCCAGTCGAACCCGACCTTGGCCACGCGGCTGCAGATCGCGCGTGCCCGTGAGAGGGCCGGCTGCGCCACCGGGATGCCGTCGAGCACCGACGCCGGCGTGGCGCCGCGTTCGGCCTTTTCCTGCGCCTTGATCACGTCCCACTGCGCCAGAACCTCGTCTGGCGTCAGCGTGTCTTCGGTCGCGAACACGTGCGGATGGCGGCGGATCAGCTTGGCGGACACCGTCTCGAGCGCCGCGGTGACGTCGAAGCCGCCGTCGTCCTGGCTGACCTGCGAGAGGAACACGCCCTCGAAGATCAGGTCGCCGACCTCTTCACGGAGTCCGTCGGCATCCTCGCGGTCGATCGCGTCCACGACCTCGGCGGCTTCTTCGAGGACGAAGCGCGCCAGTGTCTTGAGCGACTGCTCGCGGTCCCACGGACATCCGTCCGGACCGCGCAATCGGGCCATGATTTCGACCAGTTTCGCGAATGCAGCACCGGCATCGGCAGGGGGCATGGACGTCAAGGCCCGTATGCTAGCATCCGAAGATGTCCGAGCCGGTCGACCCGTCTCTCACGTTCGTGGGCTACATCTCGGGGCTCGTGATGGCCGCCGCCATGTACCTCGGCGACCAGCCCGACCCGATGACCGGCATGACCTCCGTCAACCTCGTCTCGGCCGGGCACGCCATCGACGTGCTGACGATGCTGCAGGAGAAGACCCGCAACAACCTCACCGAAGACGAGCGACGGTTCCTCGAAGGCGCGCTGTACGAGCTCCGCCTCAAGTACGTCGAGGCGTCCCGCAAGGGCCCCTCCCGCATCGTCGCCCCGTAGCGTGCGCGTCACGTTCCTCGGCACCGGCACCTCGCAGGGCATCCCGATGATCGGCTGCGCCTGCGCCGTGTGCCGGTCCGATGCGCCGGAAGACACCCGGTTCCGCGCC
Source organism: Luteitalea sp. (assembly GCF_022842525.1). Taxonomy (NCBI): domain Bacteria; kingdom Pseudomonadati; phylum Acidobacteriota; class Vicinamibacteria; order Vicinamibacterales; family Vicinamibacteraceae; genus Luteitalea; species Luteitalea sp. Next base: position 33,284 of record NZ_JALHPM010000049.1, on the reverse strand, counting down.
TCCATCGTCGTCACGCACGACGATGGGACGCAGGTGCTCGTGGATACGACGCCCGACCTGCGCAGCCAGGCGCTGCGGTGGCAGCTGACCCGCGTCGATGCCGTCGTCTACACCCACAGCCACGCCGACCACATCTTCGGTCTCGACGAACTGCGGCGCTTCATCGCGCTGAAGGGCGGTGGCACGCTGTCCGTGCATGGCGACGCGCTCACGATCGCGGAACTCCAGCGGATCTTCGCCTATGCGTTCAGCGCGCCGGCCGAACTCGGGGGGGGCGTGCCGCGGCTCGTCCCCGTGGTGGTCGAGTCGCCCTTCGAGATTGCCGGCACCCCCTGGTTGCCCGTGCCCATCCTGCACGGGCGGCGACCCATCCATGGCTACCGGATTGGATCGTTCGCCTACCTGACCGACTGCAGCCAGGTGCCCGACGAGTCGTGGGCGCTGCTGCAGGGGCTCGATCTGCTGGTCATCGGCGCGTTGCGCGACCGCGCGCACCCGACGCACTTCTCGCTCGCGGAGGCCGTCGACGCGGCGCGACGCACCGGGGCCCGGCGCACGTTGTTCACCCACATGTGCCACGACCTGGGGCATGCCGAGACCAACGCGCGCCTGCCTGAGGGCATGGCGCTGGCGTATGATGGCCTGTCGGTGACCCTGCCCGGCACGTCATCATGACGGACGTACGACACGGCACGCGCCTCCGGGTGGAGGTCATTCGCTTCCCGGACGACCCGCCCCGGCCAGGCCGCTGGCCGTACCCCGTGGTCGCGCTGGGCAACTTCGACGGCCTGCACCGCGGCCATCAGAAGATTCTCGACCGCGTCTGCCGCCAGGCGCGCGAGCGCCACGGCACGCCCCTCGTGATGACCTTCGACCCGCATCCGCCGCGGGTCCTCCGCCCCGACAAGGCCCCCGCGCTGCTGATGACGACGCCGCAGCGCATCGAAGCGCTGGCGCGTGCCGGCATGGAGGGGGTCGCGCTGGTGCACTTCGATCACGAGCTGTCGCGCCTCGACCCCGATACGTTCGTGCGGCGCGTGCTGGTCGAGTGGCTGGGCGTGGCCGAAGTGTGGGTCGGCGGCAACTTCCTGTTCGGCCGCGATCGCACCGGCAACTTCTCGCTGCTCCGTGACCTCGGCCAGCTCTACGGCTTCCGCGCCGAGAAGATCGACCCGGTCCGCTACAAGGACTTCGTCGTCAGCAGCACGCGCGTGCGTCGGCTCATCAGCGAAGGCCGCGTGGACGAGGCCGGCGCGCTGCTCGGGCATCACTACTACATCGACGGCACCGTGGTCGCCGGGGCCGCTCGTGGCCGGCAGATCGGCTTTCCGACGGCCAACATCGACTCCGAGAACGAGTTGATGCCGCCGCACGGGGTGTATGCCACCACGCTCACGGTGGACGATCGGATCCACGCCGCGGTGACCAACATCGGCGTGCGTCCCACCTTCGAGGACCAGGGACGGGTGAGCGTCGAAACGCACCTGCTCGACGTCAATCCCGACCTCTATGGCGCCCGCGTCCGGCTCGCGTTCGTCCAGCGTCTGCGCGGCGAGCAGGCCTTCGCCGGCGTCGAGGCCCTGGTCAGCCAGATCGGGGCGGACGTGGCTGCCGCGCGGTCCATCTTCGAGCGCTTTTCGCTATAGAATCCCTGCGTATGACCGAGCCTCGCGACGACGCCCCTGCCTTGCCGCTGGCGGTGACGTACGCGCCTGATGGCCGCCTCGCGGACGCCGTCCGTGCGCTGGTCGGCCGTGTCGGGGCGCTGGCTGGCGATCCCCCGCACGCGCAGCCCTTCGCCACGGCCGTGCAGGCGGTGGTGACCTGGATCACCGACAACCGTGCGGCCGTCGCGGGCGACGTCGCCATGGTCTTTGCACGGGAGGGCAATCGCCTGCGCGGCGACCTGCGCTGGGCCGCATCCGGAGACACCCCCGAGGTGCCCGCCCTGGTGGGCGCGACCACCCCGGACATCGACGTCGCGTGCGACGTGTCCGGCGCCGACGTGCACTGTCGGGTCTCCTGCCGCTGCGCCTGACCGGCGCCGCGCGCCTGCGGGGCGGCCGCCCGCGGCGTCCGCGCCGGCACGGTTCTTCAGGTTCCTGGTCCCGGTCCCCGGGATCCGACTCTCGTCCGAGCTCCCATGCGTCTCTACAACACGCTGTCCCGTCAGGAAGAAGAGTTCGCGCCACAGCGTGACGGTGTCGTCCGCATGTATGCGTGCGGCCTCACGGTGTACGCCCGCGGGCACATCGGCAACTTCCGCACGTTCCTCGCGGTGGACCTGCTGCGCCGCACCCTGCGGCACGTGGCCGGCTTCGAGGTGCACCACGTCACCAACTTCACCGACGTGGACGACAAGACGATCGCCGAGTCGCAGAAGGCCGGGGTGCCGCTGCGCGAGTACACGACGCGCTTCATCGAGGCCTTCCGCGAGGACGCCGCGTCGCTCGGGCTCGAAGCGCCCGAGGACACGCCCCGCGCCACCGACCAGGAGAACCTGGTGGCGATGGCCGACATGATCGCCGCCCTCGAGTCACGCGGGCACACCTACCGGAGTGAAGGGTCGATCTACTTCAAGATCTCGACGCTGCCCCAGTACGGGCAACTCGCGCGGCTCGACCACGCCGGGATGATCAGCGGGGCGCGCGTGGACAGCGACAAGTACGAGAAGGAAGACGCGCGCGACTTCGTGCTGTGGAAGGCGACCAAGCCGGACGAGCCGACGTGGGACTGCGGCGTCGGCCCCGGACGCCCCGGCTGGCACATCGAGTGCTCGGCGATGGCGCTGCGGTTGCTGGGGCCGGCCCCGATCGACATCCACTGCGGCGGCGTCGATATGATCTTCCCGCACCACGAGAACGAGATCGCGCAGGCCGAAGGCGCCACCGGTCATCAGTTCGCCCGTTTCTGGTTCCATGTCGAGCACCTGCTCATGGACGACGGCGAGAAGATGTCCAAGTCGCTGGGCAACGTCTTCACGATCCGCGACATCCTCGATCAGGGCTATCGTGCCTCGGCCCTGCGCTTCCTGCTCATCTCGGTGCACTACCGCAAGCAGCTGCGCTACTCGTGGGCGACGCTGCAGCAGGCCGAGGAAGCGGTCAAGCGCCTCTACGACTGCGTGCTGCGCCTCGAGCGCGTCAAGGACGGCACGGGCGCCGATGGCTGGGAGGCTCGACTGGAGACGGCCCGGGCCGACTTCCGCGACAAACTCCAGGCCGACGTCAACGTCCCGGGCGCCCTCGGCGCCGTCTTCGAACTCCTGCGCGAGGCCAATGCGGCCGTCGATGCCGGCACGCTGTCGCGTGCGCAGGCCGAGGCGACGCTGACGTTCTTCGCCGACTGCGACAAGGTGCTCGGCGTCATCGCCCTGCGCCGGCAGGAGGAATCGGCGCCGCCGATTCCCCAGGACGAACTCGATGCGCTGATGGCGGCGCGCGTGCAGGCCCGTCGCATGCGCAACTTCGCCGAAGCCGATCGCCTCCGCGCCGAACTCGATGCGCGCGGCGTGATCCTCGAGGACAGCCCGACGGGCACGATCTGGAAACGCAAATGAGCACGCTGCCACAGTCGCCACACTTCAGGACCGCGTTGCCCGGGCCCAACGCCCGGGCGATCATCGAACGGGATGGGCACGTCGTGTCGCCGTCCTACACGCGCGGCTATCCGTTCGTCATCGCGCGCGGCGAAGGGGCGATGGTCGAGGACGTGGATGGCAACGTGTTCCTCGACTGTGCGGCCGGCATCGCCGTCAACTCGACCGGCCATTCGCATCCCGAGGTCGTGGCCGCGATCGTCGAGCAGGCCGGGCGCTACCTGCACATGTCGGGGACGGACTTCTACTACGAGCCGCAGGTCCGGCTCGCCGAGGTGCTGTCGGCCGCGGCGCCGATGCCGGGCCCGAGCCGATCGTTCTTCGGCAACTCGGGCGCCGAGGCCAACGAAGCGGCGATCAAGCTGGCCCGCTACTCGACGAAACGGCCCTTCCTGGTCGCCTTCCTCGGGTCGTTCCACGGCCGCACCATGGGCGCGCTGTCCCTGACGGCGAGCCGCAGCGTCCAGCGCAAGGGGTTCGGGGCGACCACGGCGCCAGGCGTGTTCCACGCGCCGTACGCCGAGTGCTATCGCTGCCCGGTGCGCCTCACGCCGGACTCGTGTCAGGCCGAGTGCCTCGAGTATCTCGAGGACAAGGTCATGGTCCATCTCGTCTCGCCGGACGAACTCGCCGCCATCGTCGTCGAGCCGATTCAGGGCGAAGGCGGCTACCTGGTGCCGCCGCCGCAGTTCCACCAGCGGCTGCGCGCCCTCACGCAGCAGTACGGCAGCCTGCTCATCGTCGACGAAGTGCAGGCGGGCATGGGCCGCACCGGCAAGCTGTTCGCCATCGAACACTTCGGCGTCCAGCCCGACATCGTGACGATGGCCAAGGGGATCGCCTCGGGATTGCCCCTGGGGGTCGCCACGGCGCGAGCGGGCGTGATGGAGTGGACCCCTGGCGCGCACGCCAGCACCTTTGGCGGCAATCCCGTGTCGTGTGCCGCCGCGCTCGCAACCATTCGCCTGCTGCAGGAACAGCTCGTGGCCAACGCCGCCGACGTCGGCGGCTACCTGCTGGATGGGCTGCGCGACCTGCAGCGCAAGCACGCATTGATTGGTGATGTGCGGGGCAAGGGCCTGATGATCGGCATCGAGCTCGTCCGGGATCGGACGACGAAGGTGCGTGCGACGGCCGAGCGCGATCGCGTCGTCGATGAGGCGTTCGCGCGCGGCCTCCTCATCCTCGGCGCGGGCCGCAACACCATCCGCCTGTCGCCGCCGCTCGTGCTGACCCGAGCACAGGCGAGGATCGCCATCGACATCCTCGACCAGTCGATCGGCGTCGTCGCCGGCCACTGACCGACTGATCTATGATGGCGGCGCTTGTCCAGCCCCGGAGACCGACCGATGAACCGCCGCACGATGTTGACGGGCGCTGCCAGCGCCGTCGCCGCAGGAATCGCCACGACCCTCACGACAGACACTCGAGCCGCTGCCGCGCCCGCCGGACCGGAGACCCTCGGACAGGGGGCCTTCCGCTATCGCGAGATCGTCGGCTGGGGCCGCCTCGATCGCGCCGAGGTACCGGTCGAGGACTGCCACGCCATCACCGAGAATCGCGATGGCCACATCGTCCTGCTGACCAACGACAAGCGGAACAACATCATTACCTATCGCAAGGACGGCACGTTCGTCGCCAAGCGGGAGAACCGCTTCCCCGCGGCGCATGCGCTCGAGTTCCAGGTGGACGCGCGTGGTGACGAACTGCTGTGGATCACCGATCACCAGGCCTCGGTCATCGCCCTGCTGACCCCGGACGGCCGCGAGGTGAAGCGGCTGAATGCCGACGCGCTGGCGGCGAAGTACCCGGACCTGTCGAAGTACCACGCCACCAACGTCGCGGTGATGAAGGCTGGTGACTTCTACATCAGCGATGGCTATGGCTCGCATTTCATCCACCACTTCGATCCCGAGTGGAAGTACATCGAGACGTTCGGCGGCGCCGGCGCGGCGCCGGAGAACCTGAAGCAGCCGCATGCGATCTACGTCGACACGCGTCGGGGCACCGAGGAACTGCTGGTGTGCGACCGCGCCAACGCGTTGCTCAAGTGGTTCTCGCCGAAGGGCGCACTGCTGCGGACGGTGGCGGTGCCCGGTTCGCAGCCGAGCAACGTCGCGCCGATGGCCAACGGCCACCTGGCCATCGCCAGCCTGAACGCGATGATCCTGATCCTCGACGCGCAGGACAAGGTGGTGTCGGCCGTCGGTGGAGAAGCCCCGGTCTACGAGAACGGCGTGCTCAAGCCGCTCGTGCCGTTCAATGCCACGTTCAACCATCCGCACGACGTCTACGTCGACAAGGCCGGCGCCATCTACGTGGCGCAGTGGAATTCGAACCGCAGCTATCCCCGCAAGTTCGAGCCCGTCAAGGCGTAACCGCGCGCCGCGATCAGCGCGCGGCGTCGGTGGCCCAGCCCTCGAAGGTGCCGCCCACCGAGACCGAGAGCCCCTCGAGATCGGCGCGCAGGGTCGCCAGGGCCGCCACCGTCGGCACCAGCGATGTGGTGGCGTAGACGCGAAAGCCCGCGCCATGCACGTCCCAGCGCACGGCCCTGAAGTCGTGGCTCTGCAGCCGCTCGGACGTCGCACGGGCGGCGGCCTCCGCCGGGACGGACAAGATGCAGTGCACCACGAGGGGCGCCGACAGGTCGACGCCCCTCGCGGCGAGTGCCTGCAGGAGGTCGGCGTCGGCGCCGCGCAGCGGCTCGATCGGGCGACCGTCGACGTCGCGGTACGCCCCGCGCGTCGCCGAGCGCGCGCGCATCAGCGCGACGATGGCGAGCCCGACGCCCAGCACGAGGATGGCCAGCAGGGTGTTGACGAACGCCACGTCAGAGCTTCAGGAAGAGGCGGCGGCGATACATCCACGCGCAGATGGCCACCCACAGCAGCGCGTAGCACGTCGAGTGGATGAGCGAGGCCAGCGGCGCCGACGGAATCACCGGTGCGAACACGTGCACCTGCGCCCAGTCCCACGCCGACAGGCGCGTCCCGTCGGCCGATGTCACCTGCCACACATGCAGCAGCTTCGCCGCGAGCCCCGACGCGAGATAGGCGAAGATCGCGTTGGTGCCGAGGACGATGAACGGGAAGGTCCAGCGCGGCGGTGCGGCCGCTCGGCGATGGAGATCGACGAGCCACAGACAGCCGGCCAGGCAGAGGAACGCGAGCCCTGACGTGTAGAGCACGAAGGTGCTCGTCCACAGCATCTTGTTGATCGGAAAGACCAGCGCACTGGCGACCGACGGCTCGCCGATGATGCCGAGCCCGATGATCGGCTGGAACCCGCCCCACACCCACCCGGCCGCGAGCGTCGCCAGTCCGGTCAGGGCCAGTCGTCTGGCTCCCGCGGTCGTGAGGCCACGCTCGAGCATCCAGGCGGCCAGCACGCCCGCCTGCAGCGAGACGATCGAGGGCAGCGAGGACAGCAGGCCGTTGGCATCCCACGTCCGGTTGCCGTAGCCGAGGTGTCGACCCATCGTGAGCTGGTCGACCCAGGCGGCCCAGTTCTGCGAGGCGAACTCGCGAGTCATCGGCACCACGCCGGCGCCGGGAACGGGCACGAACGCCAGCAGCCCCCAGTACCCCACCAGCAGCACGGCCGCGATGACGCCCTGTTGCCGGCGCGTGGTGTACAGCAGCATCGCCGTGCCCGCCAGATAGCAGAACGCGATGCGCTGCAGCACGCCGGGGATGCGGAACGTGTCGAGGGTGGTGGTGAGGAACGGGAAGTTCTTCTCGAAGACGCCGAGGGCGAACAGGATCAGGGCGCGCGTCACGGCGTGGCGCATGATGTCGCCGTTGGAGGCGCCCTGTCGGCGTCGGCTGGCGATGGAGAAGGGCAGGGCCACGCCGACCATGAACAGGAAGAACGGAAAGATCCAGTCTGTCGGCGTCGCCCCGTGCCACGGCACGTGTTGCAGGGCCGCGTAGCCGTCGCCGTTGCCCTGCTTGTTGACGAGCATCATCGCGGCGATGGTCACGCCGCGCAGCACGTCGAGCGACTGCAGGCGTGGCGTGCGCGCGACGTCTGGCGCAGCAGACACGGCGGTCACCTGCCGACCGGCCGCGTACGGGCGCGCGGTCGTGCCCCCGGTTCGGGGAGCGCGTAGGCGATGTAGGTGTCGCCGGACCTGGTGCCCATCTTGCCGCCACCCGCGGCGATGACCACATACTGGCGTCCCTTGACGACGTAGGTCGCGGGTGTGGCGTAGCCGCCGGCGGGCAGCGAGGCTTCCCACAGGGTCCGGCCGGTCTTCATGTCGAAGGCGCGGAACTTCTCGTCGTTGGTCGCCCCGATGAACAGCACGCCGCCGGCCGTGATGGCCGGCCCGCCGTAGTTCTCGGTGCCGGTCGGGGGATCCTTCGGGCCGCGCGCCTCGGGCCGATCGCCGAGCGGCACCTGCCACCTGATGGTGCCCGCACCCACGTCCACCGCCGTCAGCGTGCCCCACGGCGGGGCCACGCCGGGGTAGCCCTTGTCGTCGAGCAGGCGCGTGTACCCACCAAACACGTACGGGATGTCCGGCACGTCGTCGTCGGCCTCCTTCGGCCCTTCCTTCGGGGCGTCGCCGAAGAGGTACGCCAGGAGGTCGGCACGCACGCCCTCGGGCAACGACGAGAACATCGGCATCTGCCCGCGGCCGTAGGCGATGACGTCGGCCACGGCCTCGCGCGTCTGGCGCGTCTCGATGCCCACCAGCGTCGGCACGGTGCGCGTCGGGTCGCCCTTGCGATCGGCGCCGTGGCACGCGACGCAGTTGACCTGGTAGTGCCGGCGCCCCCGCGCCACCTGCGTGGTCTCCCTCGTGCGGTCGATCGGCAGCATGTGCGTGATCCACGCCATGTTGTTGCTGTTGACGAAGAACGTGCCGGTGGCCGGATCGAATGCCTGGCCTCCCCACTCGGCGCCGCCATCGAAGCCGGGGAAGATCACCGTGCCTTCCTCGCTTGGAGGCTGCCACTTGTGGAAGGGCTTGGCCCCGACCAGTTGCCGCTCGACGAAGGCTCTCGCCTCCGGCGTCCGCGACGTCAGCAGTGCCTCCGAGAACTCCTGCCGCGAAAACGGGGGGAGCGTGGAACGGGGCTGCGTCGGCCACGCCTGCTCGCCGCGCAGCGTGCTCGGCGGCACGGGCAATTCCTCGATGGGCCACAGCGGCGTGCCGTTGTCGCGCTCGAAGACGTACAACTCGCCGGTCTTGGTCGCCTGCATGACAACGTCGACGGTGCGACCGGCTCTGGTCACCGTGCCGAGGACGGGCGCGGTGGGGAGGTCGCGATCCCACAGGTCGTGATGGACGAACTGGAAGTGCCACACGCGCTCGCCGGTGTCGGCCTTGAGCGCGATGAGCGAGTTGGCGTAGAGGTTGGCGCCGTACCGGTTGCCGCCCCAGAAGTCGAAGGCGGCCGAACCGGTCGGCACGAACACGAGGCCCCGCGCCTCGTCGACGGCCATCCCGGCCCAGTTGTTCGCGGCGCCAACGCGCTGCCACGCGTCGGTGGGCCAGGTCTCGTGTCCTGGCTGCCCCGGGCGGGGAATGGTGTGGAAGATCCAGCGCCGCTGCCCCGTGCGGACGTCGAAGGCCCGGATGTGCCCCGGTGCCGCCCTTCCGGGACCTTCCGACAGGCGCGTCGGCACGACGATGACGTCCTTGTAGATGGAACCCGGCGTGGTGGAGACCACCGACAGCCCCGTCGCGTCGGTGTCGAGGCCCTGCCGCAGATCGATGCGTCCGCGCTCGCCGAACCTCTCGACCGGCACACCCGTGTCGGCATGCAGCGCGTAGAGGTACGGCCCGGCGCCCATGAAGATGCGCCTGTCGGCGCCGTCCGCCCAGTAGGTGACGCCACGACTCACGCCCAGCGCGTGCTGCGCATCACCGCTCGTGGCGGCAAACGGGTCGAAGACCCATTTCTCCCGCCCCGTGGCCGCATCGAGCGCGAAGATCTTCAACTGCGCCGACGAGGCATAGAGCACGCCGTCGACGACGATGGGGTTGCACTGGATCTGCGAGCGGTTGTCGGCACGACCGTCACCGGTCTTGTAGGTCCACGCGACCCGCAGGCGCGACACGTTGGCCGGCGTGATCAGATCGGCGGGGGAGTGCTGCGTGTGCGCCGCATCGGCGCCGTGGGCGCGCCAGTCGATCTGCGCGACGCGCGGTTGCGTCCACACATGGGCACAGGCCAGGACGACGATCGAGAGGGTGATCAGGGCGGGCAGTCGACGAGGCATCGGGAAGTGGTCGCAGTGTACTGCACGATCCGGTAGGATTCCCGGCATGACTGACACCCGTTCGGGCGGCGCGACGTCGCGTCGCGCCTTCCTCGCCGCAGGCCTCGTGGCGCCCGCGGCGGCGGCCCTCGTTCCCGGCAGCGCGCACGCCTTGCCCTCGGCGCTGGTCCCGGCCCAGGCAGGCAGCGCCCGGCATGCGCTCAAGCTCGGGGCCGTCACGTACAACATCGCGAAGGACTGGGACGTCCCGACGATCATCACGAACTTCACGGCGGCCGGGCTCGACGCCGTCGAACTGCGGACGACGCATGCCCACGGTGTCGAGCTGTCGCTGACGCCCGCGCAGCGCGCCGAGGTCCGCAAGCAGTTCGAGGGCTCGGCCATCAAGATCGGCGGACTCGGGACCACCTGCGAGTATCACTCGCCGGACCCGGCCGTGCTCCGCAAGAACATCGAGGAGACCAAGCAGTGGGTCAAGCTCGCCAGCGACCTCGGCTGCCCGAGCGTCAAGGTTCGACCGAACGGCCTGCCCAAGGATGTGCCCGAGGAGAAGACCCTCGAGCAGATCGGACGGGCCCTGCGCGAGTGCGGGCAGGCCGCCACCGAGGCGGGCGTCCGCATCCAGCTCGAGGTGCACGGCGCCGAGACCCAACGCATCCCGCGCATCGTCAAGATGCTGACCTACGCCGACCGGCACCCCGGCTTCTGGATCTGCTGGAATTCGAACCCGACCGACCTGATGGATGGCGGCTTCGACAAGAACTTCGCGCTGCTGAAGTCACGCATCGGCCAGGTGCACATGCGCGATCTGTACGTGGAAGACTACCCGTTCCAGCGGCTGATCAGCAGCCTGCAGGACATGAAGTTCGACGGCTACTGCTTTGCCGAACTCGGTGAGGTGTCCACCGACGGCCTGCGGGTCCTGAAGTACTGGCGCGGCATGTTCCGTCAGATGGAGGGCATCGTCTCGCCGCCCCTCAGCACCCCGAACGCCTGAGGCCAACGCAGTTTCTGCCACCTCCCGCCGCGCCGCCCCTCGCAGTTCCTGCCCGGGGCGCGTGGCCGGGCGTGGGGAGGGCGCCCACGCGTGGTCCCGTTCGGTTGGTAAGCTTCCTGCATTGCCTCCGGCATGCCCAGTGCCGGTACCCACCAGCTCCCGTCGCCCGGGGTCGATCCGCGCCAGCAGTTCGGTCGTGATGGCGAGGGGGCCGCGCGCGACGCCCTCCGGTCCTGTGGCTACGTGATTCTCGCGGAGCGCTTTCGCGTCGCCCACGGCGAGATCGACATCGTGGCCCGTGATCACGAGACGATCGTGTTCATCGAGGTCAAGACACGGCGAGGCCGTGCCTATGGGGGCGGCGCCGCGGCCGTCACCTGGCGCAAGCAGCGGACCATCGTCCGCGTGGCCGAGGCGTTCCTGGCGCGCGCGCGGCTGAGTCACCTGCCCTGCCGTTTCGACGTCGTGGCGGTCGACTGGCCGACAGGGGAGGGCCCACGTACGGAGATCATTCGAGGTGCCTTCGACGCGCGGTGACGGCGGCGGTCGAGTCGGTCGGACGCGCGGAGTCGTCGACAATGGGGCCATGGGCGCATGGACATGGCTGGTGCTGGCGGGGGGCCTCGAGATCGCGTGGGCGATCGGCCTGAAGTACACGGACGGGTGGACGCGACTGTGGCCCTCGGTGGCGACCCTGACGCTGCTGGCGGCCAGCATGTACTGCCTGGCGGCGGCGGCCCGCACCCTGCCGATTGGTACGGCCTACGCAGTCTGGACAGGCATCGGCGCCGCCGGCACGGCCGTCCTCGGCATGGTGCTGCTCGGCGAACCGCCGACGGCCTGGCGGCTCGCGAGCCTGGCACTGATCCTCGCGGGTGTCGCGGGGCTGAAGCTGGCCCATTGACGTCCACGCGGGCACAAAAAAGTGTTGCGTGGGGGTTGCGTCACACGCTGTGCCGTGTGGTACACTTCGTGGTCGCAGTCGCTCGGCATGAGCGGGAATAACTCAGTGGTAGAGTGCGACCTTGCCAAGGTCGAAGTCGCGGGTTCGAATCCCGTTTCCCGCTCCAAATCTCCGCCTCTCCTGACCGAGCGCTTCCACCTCAGGCTGGCGCCGTAGCCAAGTGGTAAGGCAGAGGTCTGCAAAACCTCCATCCCCGGTTCGAATCCGGGCGGCGCCTCCAACACCCTCTCCTCACGTGTCTCCTGCCCACGGTCCTGCCGGGCTGTGGCACAGTGTGCCGCGTGACGCGCGTGCCCGGCATCGCCCTGCTCCTGTGCCTGCTCGGCGTCGGCATGGCCAACCTGCCGGTCCTGCGCGATGGCGGACGCTCCGTGCAGGGCGACGTGCTCGACGGACGGCTGGTGCACTACTTCCTCGAGCACGGCTACCGCTGGATGCTGCGCGAGCCCTTGCACGCCTCGCTGTGGGATCCGCCGTTCTTCCATCCGATGCGCAACGCGCTCGCGTACTCGGACACCATGGTGGCGGCCGTCCCGACGTACGGCATGTTCCGCGTCGCCGGTCTACCGCCCGACACCAGCTTCCAACTGTGGGTCATGGCCGCCATGGCCGCGACCTTCTGGGTGACCTGGGCCCTGGCGCGGTGGCCACTCGCCTTGCCGCCATTCGCCGCCGCGATGGCGGGTTTCCTGCTGGCCTTCGCTGGCCCCCGCCTGGCGCAGATGGGACATCCCCAGTTGCTGTCGCCGCACCTCGCGCTGGGCGGGCTCCTGCTGGGCGCACTTGCCGTGCGCGATCTGTATGGAGATGTGCCCACGCACCCTGCGAGGGCCAACGCCTGGCTGGCCGGCGCCCTGATGTGCCTGGCACTGGAACTGTACGCCTCGGTGTACCTCGGCTGGCTCACCGGCTTCGGCCTGCTGGTCGCCGTGGGCGTCGGCCTCGTCCTGGGCCGCGAGCGCGCCATCATCCGCCGGGTGGCCCGTCGTGGTGCGTGGGGTCTTGGCGGCGGCGCCGTCCTGGCGGCGATGCTGCTCGTCCCCTTCGTCGACCAGTACCGCGAGGCGGCGGCACAACTGGGACCGCGTCCCTGGGCGGAGGTGTCCTGCTTCCTGCCGTCGCCGCTCGCGTGGCTGACCCCGGCGCCCGAAAGCTGGCTCTACGGCGGACTGGCTGGACTGGTGCCGGTCGACGACCCCTGCCGCGTCGAGAAGTCGCTCTCGCTTGGCTACGTGGCCCTGGCCGCGTCGCTCCTCGGCCTGGCCATCGGCTGGCGTCGCCGCCCCGAAGGGCGGATCGTGGCGCTGACCGGGCTGGCGCTCGTGCTCTTCGCCACATCGATTGCCGGGGTGACGCTCTGGTGGGGCGTGTACCAGGTCGTGCCGGGCGCCATTGCCATCCGCGCCGTCGGTCGCATCGTGCTGGTGGCGCTGGTGCCCGCTGCGCTCGGCCTGGCGTACCTGATGGCGCACCTCGAAACGACGGGGCGCCGGCGCCTCGCCGTCGCTCTGGCCGGGGTGTGCATCCTCGAGCAGGGCATGACGACCGTGCATCACGAGCGCAACGAGATGCGCAGCCGCATCACCCGCGCGGCGGCAGCCATCCCGCCGTCCTGTCGCGCGTTCTTCCTGGTGACCGAGATGCACCCGGTGCACACGGCCATCACCGCGATGTGGGCCGGGCTGTCTCGGGAGGCGGCCAGCATCAACGGTCACAGTGGCAGCTGGCCACCCGGGTATCCCTTCGAACGTCTCGCGCCAGGGACGGTCGACGCGCGCATCGGACGATGGGTGCACGCCAATGGCGGGCGTCCGTCCGAGACGTGCGTCGTGCACACCGCCGTGCGTGCACGACTGGTCTCGGCCGATCTGCCGCGCACGCTGGTGGCTGGTCAGCGGGCGCGCGTGACGCTGGTCGTGCAGAACCTCGGACCGCGCGTCTGGTCACGCGAGCGGCTGGTCCGACTCGGGTCGGCCAGTGACGTGGCGTGGGGGATTGGTCGGGTCGAGCTGCCACATGACGTGCCGCCGGACGGCCTCGTGACGTTCGCCTTCGACATTGTCGCGCCCGAGTCACCGGGCACCATCCCCTTCGTGTGGGGCATTGTCGAGGAAGCCGTGGAGTGGAAGACGGAGGACCTCGGTGTCGGCACGGTCACGATACTCCCGGGTGACGCGCCGATCGAGGGATACGACGACGTGCGCCTGGTGTCGGCCGATGTTCCCCGCTCGATGGAGGCCGGCGCGCAGGCGCATGTGCGCCTGGTCCTGCGCAACACGGGCTCGCGACCCTGGCGAACGGCGCACCTCGTACGCCTCGGGGCCCAGGACCCGCAGGATTCGCTGCAGTGGGGCCTCGGCCGCGTGGAGCTTCCGCACGACGTCGAGCCCGGCGAACTCGTCACGATCGTCTTCGACATCACGGCGCCTGGCGTGCCCGGCGCCTATCCGTTCTCGTGGCAGATGCTGCGCGAGGGACTCGGCTGGATGCCCCCCGTGCTGCGGCTGGGCGCAATCACGGTGACACCCACCCCCGCCCACGGTGGTGTCAGCCGTTGAAGTAGATGTACGCCGCCAGAATCAACGCCACGACCAGGCCCGAGTTGATGACATCGATCTGCGACCAGCTCGCGCGCGACTCGCGCCGGAGTTCCTCGGTCATGGTGCCGAACGTCAGGTCGCGCAACTGCGCCGGATCTGGCGCCTCGGTGGCGTAGCTCACACCGACCAGCACGGCCGACGACACCAGGAAGATGAGCAGGCTGTAGTACTGGAAGTAGATGTTGTTGACGATCCAGAGGAACGAGCCGGCGTCGTAGCCACCGGCATAGCCCTCCATGCCGAGACTCACCGGCGTGTCGACGGCCAGGCGGAACATCCCGAGGGCGAAGCCGACGGTGAGCGCCGACAGGCAGCCACGGGCGTTGATGCGCTTGTTGAACACCCCGAAGAAGAACACCGCCGCAATCGGCGGCGCCAGGTACCCCTGCACGCCCTGCAGGTACTCGTACAGGCCGCGCGCGCCCTGAATCACCGGAATCCACAGCAGCGCCACCAGCACCATCACCACGGTGGCCACGCGTCCCACCCACACCAGCTGGGCCTGCGCCGCGTCGGGCCGGAACTGCTTGTAGAAGTCCATCGTGAAGAGTGTGCTGCAGGCATTGAAGGCGCCGGCCAGCGAGCTCATGAGCGCCGCCAGCAGGCCTGCGACGACGATGCCTCGAACGCCGGAGGGCAAGACGTGCTGCACCATGAGCGGGAAGGCCGCCTGGGCCTCGGCGGGAATCGCCCGACCGTCCGCGCCGACGATCATCTCCAGCCCCGGCGCGCGGCCACTGCGGGCGAGGGCCAGCGCGATCATGCCGGGGACGATGAAGATGAACACCGGCATCAGCTTGAGGAACGCGGCGAAGATCGTGCCGCGGCGGGCCTCCCGCTCGCTCGGGGCCCCGAGCGTGCGCTGCACGATGTACTGATCCGTGCACCAGTACCAGAGGCCGATGATCGGCGCGCAGAACAGCATGCCGAGCCAGGGATAGTCCCCGTTGAAGTACCACGCCACCCGGCCCGCTTCACGCACCGGCGCCCACGTGCCCTCGAGCCCGGCCGGCACCAGCGGCTTCCACAGGTTGAACATCTCGGGGCCGAGCACCGCACGCAGCTCGCCCCATCCTCCCAGTTGCCGAAGGCCGAAGATCGTCAGCAACAGCGAGCCGATGACCAGAATCACCGTCTGCACGGCCTCGGTGTACGCCACGGCGCGCATGCCCCCCACCACGGTGTACAGCCCCGTGAGCAGGACCACGGCCAAGGAGCCGATCCAGAAGCTGTTGAAGACGACCCCCGCGAGCTCGACCTGCAGGCCCGGCAGCAGCGTGCCGAACACCACGCCGCCCGCAAAGATGCCCACCGCGACCTTGGTGAGCACGTATGCCACCAGCGAGATCAGCGACAGCAGCCAGCGGGCACTCGGCGAGAACCGACGCTCGAGGAACTCCGGCATCGTGTAGACCTGCGACCGCATGTAGAACGGCACGAGCACCCAGCCGAGGACCAGCAGGCACCAGGCGTGCAGTTCGTAGTGGGCGAGAGCCACCCCGCTGGTCGCGCCGGAGCCGGCCAGGCCGACCACATGCTCCGAGCCGATGTTGGACGCGAAGATCGACGCGCCGACCACGAACCAGCCGAGGCTCCGGCCCGCGAGGAAGTAGTCGTCCGCGGTGTCGCGGCTCCGGGACACCACCCACCAGGTGATGCCACCGAGCCCCGCGAAGTAGAGCAGCACCACGAACCAGTCGAGACCTGTCATCTGTGCGCACTCCTGCCGGCGGCGGCCGAAGGCACCCCGCCGGCAGGGTGCCTGGCGGGCCGTGGCGGCGGACGCTGCGGAATCGGCGCGTATTCTACCCGCTTGCCGGGCGCCGTGCGCGCCTCGCGTCGGGTGGGCGCCGCGGGGCGCCGGTCACGCCGCGATCAGGCCGTGGCCAGCGCGCGGCGTGCCTTGGCGATCGAGTCGAGGACGGCCTTTACCTGGTGCTCGTCGGAGAACGGACTCAGGATGTACGACTTGAGGGCCACGATGGGCTCACCGTAGGTCGTCTCGCGGTAGCAGTCGGTCAGCGAGATCACGACCCCGTGCCCCTGCAGCGCATCGGCCTGGATGCGCTCGAAGATGCGCCGGTTGTAGGCGTTGTGTGCGAGCAGCGTCTCGCGACTGGCCGGGTCGGTCCGCTCCTGCTCGGGCACGGCGAACGTGTCCACCCCCTCGGGATAGACGCGGAACAGGGTGACCGGGCCGAAGTTCTCGCCGTTGAGGACCGTGGTCGAGGGATGGCCTTCGAGCTGTTCGCGCAGTTCCTCCGCCATGGCCACGACGTGGCCCAGCAGCGACTGCAGGCCCTGCGTGCCGAACAGGCGGAGATTGGCCAGCGCAGCCAGCGGGCCACTGCCCGAGCGGGACGTCTCGAGGGTGTACCGGCCCGGGTGTCGCTCGCCCGACTGGAAGATGTAGGGCGTGTCTTCCTGCTGTCGCGCCAGGCGCTGCAGGTCGCCGCCGTCCCTGAGCAGCACCGCGCTCGAGATGTACGGCGTGAAGCCCGTCTTGTGGAAGTCGACGCCAATCGAATCCGCCAGCCCGAGGTGACGGATGCGTCGTGCCGTGCCGGCCAGCGCCCGCACCGTGCGGAGACGGAAGCCGAGCGGGTTGCCGTCGAAGTCGTAGTCGTTGAAGACGCTCCACGCCCAGCCGATCACGGCATCGGCGTGGAGGTGCGGCACGTAGTCGAGCCCCCGTGACGTCACGAGCGCGTCGCGCACGCGGACCATGCCGGCGAGGTCGTCCAGGCCGAACGCATCCGTCGTCCCCATCGTCGCCACGATGCACGCGATGCGGCGCCCGTCGTCCACGATCGCGTCCAGCGCCTGCGCGAAGGCGTCGAGGCGGATCTGGTTGTCCTCGGTGGTTGGCACCGTCACCAGCTGCGCTTCCCCGAGGCCCAGCCAGTTGGCCACGGTGCGGCACGCGTAGTGCGCGCAGTCGGAGCAGACGATGACGGGGGGCTCGCGGATGCCACGCTGCCGCACGTCGCGGACCGCCTTCTCGAGGCCGATCTTGGCGGCATAGAGGGTGGTGCCGGTGCCGCCGAAGGTGAACACGCCGTCAGACGTCGCCGGGTCGTAGCCGACCAGCGCCGCCGTCATGGCAATCGCCTCCACCTCGGCCAGCGACACCTGTCGTGACGACTCCTCGCTGACCAGATTCGGGTTGTAGATGGATGGCAGCAGGCCGCCGATGATGCTCGGGATCGTCGGCGACGGCACGACGTTGATCTGGGCGCGCGGGTGGCCCCAGATGAACATGCCCGAGAGGTAGTGCACCAGGTCGCTGGTCACCGCTTCGAGCGTGCTCGGGGCCTCGGCCATCCGCTGCTGCCGGGCCGCGGCGTAGTCCAGCGTCACCGGGGTGCCGAGCATCGGCGCCGCGGACTTCAGCGCATCCACCTGGTCGAGGGCCCGCAGGAACGAGAACACGAAGTAGGCGTCGTGCAGCCGGTCCGACACCGGGGCCGGAAACGCCGTGCGCAGCTGACTGACGATGTCCTTGTAGGAGGTAGTCATGCGTCAGCTGTGCAGTCTATACGCCTCACCGGTGGGCGTCGCGGCGCAGCCGGGTCAGCGCGCCTCGAGATGCCGCACCAGATGATCCACGGCGGGATCGCGGATGGCGCTGGTTCGCACCGCGACCACGAGCTGGCGCACGGCCAGGGGGCGGCCCTCGCGCAGCGCCCGGTGGCCCTCCTCGGCCTGCGCGCTCGGCAGGACGGTCCAGCCCACGCCGAGGCGCACCATCTCGCGCAGCACTTCCGGCTGGTGGCTCTCGGCCACGACCTCGAGCGGCGCCCCGAGCCGGCGCAACTCGGCCACCACCACGCTGCGCGTATGCGAGCCGGCGGGGAACAGCACCCACGGGCCCCAGGTGCGCGGCGGCCCGATCTTGCGGCCCTGCGGCCCGTAGACCGATAGCGATTCGGTCTGCAGGCGCCGGACAGTGACTCCCGGGATCGGTCGCGGCGGCTCGACGCACACGGCCAGATCGAGGTGGCCCGCGGTCAGCAGCTTGAGGAGCGCCGCCGACGGCGCCACGCGCACCAGCAGTTCGATGTCGCCGTGCGCGGCCCGGAAGGCCTGGAGGTGATCGGGGAAGTGGACCACCGCGGCGGCGTCGATCATGCCGAGCCGCACGCGTCCCGAGGCCCCCTGTCGCAGGCGATCGGCCCACCGCGCGAGGTCGGCCGTGAGCCCCAGCACCTGGCGGGCGTGGGCGACGACGGGCGCCGCCGACGGCCGCAGGGCGCGTCGTCGCGACTCGCGATCGAAGAGCGCCACGCCGAGCCGTCGTTCGAGCTCGGCCAACCCCTGCGACAGCGCCGAGGGACTGACGCCGACGACCGCCGCGGCGCGGGCCCATGTCGGCGACTCATCGACGGCGACGAGGTATTCGAGTTGCCGAATCGACAGGTCCGGGAGCTGGAGCACCTCTGGAGTGTAGTTCAGGAACTCTTCACCAATGCGGGCATTCATCAATGCACGCTTATGGTGTGGCGCATGGCTCTTCGACCTCCTGCTCCTGCCTCCGGGCGCCTCGGCGTCCTGTTGCCCGGCCTCGGCGCCGTCGCCTCGACCTTCATCGCCGGCGTCCTGGCCGCCCGTCGGGGCCTGATGCCGCCCATCGGCTCGCTGACCCAGATGGCGCGCCTCGGGGTCGGCAGCACTCCCGACGACCGCCAGCCGCTGATTCGTGACAGCGTGTCGCTGGCCAGCCTCGACGACCTCGTGTTCGGCGGCTGGGATCCGATCACGACCAACGCGCTCGAGGCGGCGCGGACGGCCGGTGTGCTGGCGCCGCACGATCTGGCGCCACTGGCCGACGAGCTCGAGGCCATCGTCCCGATGCCGGCGGTGTTCGACACGCGCTGGGTGTCTCGGCTCGAGGGGCGACGCGTGAAGCCCGAGGCCTCGAAGTGGGCGCAGGCCCAGGCGCTCATCGACGACATCGCCCGCTTCCGTGACGGGCAGCGCTGCGACCGCCTCGTCATGATCTGGTGTGGCTCCACCGAGGCATACCAGGCACCGTCGGCCGTGCACGACTCGGTGGCCGCCTTCGAAGCCGGCCTGCGGGCCGACGACCCGAACATCTCGCCGAGCCAGATCTACGCCTATGCGGCCCTGCGCAGCGGCGTGCCGTATGCCAACGGTGCGCCGAATCTGTCGATCGACCTGCCGTGCATGACCGAACTGGCCGCCCGCGAAGGCGTGCCGGTCGCCGGCAAGGACTTCAAGACGGGACAGACCTGGATGAAGACCCTGCTGGCGCCCGGCATCAAGGCGCGGATGCTCGGCTTGCGCGGCTGGTACTCGACCAACATCCTCGGCAACCGCGACGGCGAGGTGCTCGACGCGCCGGAGAACTTCAAGGCCAAGGAAGTGTCCAAGCTCGGGGTGCTCGACGCGATCCTGGAGCCGTCGGTGTACCCGGATCTCTACGGGCACATCGACCACGTGGTGCGGATCAACTACTACCCGCCGCGCGGCGACAACAAGGAGGGCTGGGACAACATCGACATCTTCGGATGGCTCGGCTACCCGATGCAGATCAAGGTCGACTTCCTCTGTCGCGACTCGATTCTGGCGGCCCCGATCGTCCTCGATCTCGTGCTGCTGCTCGACCTCGCGCACCGCGCGGGCGCCTCGGGCGTGCAGGAGTGGCTCGGGTTCTACCTCAAGGCACCGCAGGCGGCCGGCGCGCAGTCGGCGGACCACGACCTGTTCAGGCAGCTGGCCACGCTGCAGGACACGCTGCGCGGGTGGGCCGGGGCTCGAGGCTAGCGCGCGCCGCGCGTGCAGCGGGTGTCGTCGCGGTGGACGAAGTAGGGACGCCAGGCCGCGTCTCCGCGATCCAGGCAGCCGGTCAACTCGAGCAGCCGGATGTTGCGGAACTCGACCGGCTGGCTCTCCGCCTGCAAGCCGATGTAACCGGACGCCAGCGGCGTGCCATCGACCTTGAGGCGCGGATCGAAGCCGGTGGCGACACCACCCCCGATCTGCGGGGTCTCGTACTCGAGCACCAACTGGCCGTCGACGTAGTGACGCACGCGCTCGTGCCCGAGGACTTCCACCTGCACCGACACCCACGCGCCATCCTCGACGTAGCGGCGCGAAGCGGCATTGGTGCAGTGGGCCTTCACCATCGCGCCCTTCATGAAGATCTCGGTGCCGGGGGTACACACGTTCATCGTCGTCTGGTTGCCGGCGAGGAACTGCGCCTCGACCGAGATCGGCCAGTCCTGATCCTTCAGGATCGACGATGGGGCCTGGCTGTGAATCATGACGCCGCTGTTCAGGCGGGCGTAGCTCGGCCCGCCCGGCTGCTGCGCGCCTCGAATGCGGTACTCGAGCGCGAGCACGTAGTACGAGAAGGGGCTCTTGTAGAACAGGTGGCCGAAGCGGGCGCCGAAATCGGCGCCGTACCTGTCGTAGCGGACCGCAATGGCTCCGTCCTCGACGCGGAACGTGTCGGCGAAGTTGTCGCCCACCTCGTGGTGCGCCAGCTTGACCACCCATCCGTCCAGGTCGCGACCGTTGAACAGCACACGCCACTCGGCGGCCGGCGCCTCGCGCCAGGCCGGCGGCGGGGTCGGCTGCATCAGCAGCACCGTCAGCAACAGGGGCAGCAGGCTCATCGGGACTCCATCACGATGCGACAGCGTAGCGCACGAATGGCTTTCCTTGACCGACGAACTGCGCTATACCCATGACATCTGGTTGGTCATCGCATTCGTCCCGAATGCACCCGTGCTGTCTCCGGAGGGAGCACCATGCGAAGAGTCCTCGTCGCGCTGGGGAGCGGTGCCGTCGTGTGCATCGTTGCCGCCGCGCCCGCGTCCATGCAGTCCCCGACACCGGCAGGCGCCGCCGTTGCCACGCCGGTGGCACCCTCGCCGGCCATCACCGTCAGCAATCTGCCCGACACCGCGGTGACGCCGGAAGAGGCGCGGGCCCTGGCCGCTCGCGTGGCCCCGAAACTGTCCGAGATCAGGCAGCGGCTGGCGGCGCAGATCGCCGTGCGTGATGCGGTCGAAGGCTGGCGCGCACCGTCGGCCGACGAACTGGCTGCCCTCACGCCGACCGTGGCCGACACCGGTGCGACGGTGAAGACCTTGCCCGGTGGAGGGCAGGTCCTCCGCACCGATGCCTCGCAGCTCAGTGCCCTCGTGGCGACCGTCGAGGGCGGCGTGGTCACCGTCCGGCATGCCGACGGCACCCCCGTGAAGGGAGGCCACCGTGACCACTAGGTGGCTGACGGCGTCCCTCGCGCTCCTGCTCACCGCCGCACCGGTGGCGGCGCAGTCGGCCAGGGTCATCGTCATCAATGGCGACGAACCTGGCATCGGCTTCAACGATCCGACGCCCGCCGTCCCGGTGGGCGGCAACCCCGGGACCACCCGCGGGCAGCAGGCGCTCAACGTCTTCCAGCGCGCGGCGGACCTCTGGGGACGGAACCTGCAGACATCGCAGCCCGTCGTCGTGCTGGCCCTCTTCAGTCCGCTGGCCTGCACCGCGACGAGCGGCACGCTCGGGGCTGCGGGTGCCTGGAACTACTTCGCCAACGTGCCGGCGCTGAAGCAGGGCGGAACCGCCCTCACGCCGGACACCTGGTATCCGGCCGCGCTCGCCGAGAAGCTCACGCGCCAGGACATCGTCGTGCCTGACGACTTACCGATCGAGCTCATCGCCTTCTTCAACGGCGACCTGGGCAAGCCGGGCTGTCTCGAGAACAGCGGCTGGTACTTCGGCCTCGACAATCAGCAGGCGTCCAACCAGACCGACCTGCTCGGTGTCGTGTTGCACGAGTTCGGCCATGGGCTGGGCGTGTCGGTCGGGCCGACCAGTGCCAGCAGCGGCAACCGCGCCCTTGGCTGGCCCTCGGTGTGGGAGCAGTACATGAGCGACGTGACCACCGGCAAGCGGTGGCTCGACATGACGAGCGCCGAACGGGCCGCCTCGGCGCGCAACAACTGGAACCTCGTCTGGACGGGCGCCAAGGTCACCAACTCGATTTCGTCGACGTTGGAGTTCCTGGCGACGATCGAGGCGGACCCCGTGGGCACGCAGGAGGTCGGTGCGGCGACGTACGGGCCCTCGCTCGCGCGCGGCCTCGGTCTGCGCGGTGTGCTGGTGGCCCCCGACGATGGGGGCGGCGTGTCGTTGCAGGATGGCTGCGAGCCGTATCCGGCCGCCTCTTCGGTGGCGGGCAACATCGTGCTGGTCAATCGCGGGACCTGCAGCTTCGTCG
Source organism: Luteitalea sp. (assembly GCF_022842525.1). Classification (NCBI taxonomy): domain Bacteria; kingdom Pseudomonadati; phylum Acidobacteriota; class Vicinamibacteria; order Vicinamibacterales; family Vicinamibacteraceae; genus Luteitalea; species Luteitalea sp. Next base: position 10,634 of record NZ_JALHPM010000049.1, on the reverse strand, counting down.
TCAAGACCGCGCAGGCGCAGGCGGCTGGCGCCATCGGCGTCGTCATCGCCAACAACGCGCCCGGCTTCCTGTCGCCCGGCGGCTCGGCCTCGGGCATCGCGATTCCGACCGTCGGCGTGACGCAGGCCTACGGCGCGGCCCTGCGTGCGGCGGCACCGCTCGACGTGCGGGTCCAACTCGATTCGTCGGTGCGCCAGGGGACGACGGCCGGATTCGCGCGCCTCTATGCACCGACGACGTTCGCCCAGGGGTCGTCGGTGTCCCACTTCGACACCTCGCTGACGCCCAGCGTCCTGATGGAGCCGTTCATCACGCCGGACCTGGTGAGCAAGGTCCGGAATCCGTTCGACCTGACGCTGCCTTTGTTGAAGGACATCGGCTGGTAGCAGCGCGGTGCCACGGGCGGGTGCAGCGGAGCCTCAGCGACTCTGCCAGCCCGCCCGTGCGAACGCGGTCATCGCGCGACAGGCCGCAGCATCACACCTTCACCGGCGGCGGTCACGGCGACCAGGGCGCGCGGTCCGTCAGGAGATAAAGTGAAGGCATGCGCATCCTCGTCTTCACGCTCTGCGCCATCCTCGGGGCCGCGACGGCCGGTGCCGAGGAACGCGCCCTGTTCAATGGCAAGGACCTCGTCGGCTGGACCCACGTCGGCAAGGGGGAGGTCGTCGTCGAGAACGGCCTCCTCAAGACCGTCGGCGGGATGGGGCTGCTGTATTACTCGGGCGAACGATTCGGCGACTGCGTGATCCGCGTCGTCTACCGCACCACGACGGTCGACGACAATTCTGGCATCTTCGTCCGCATCCCCGAGCCCCCGAAAGACGCCTGGCAGGCCGTACACACCGGGTACGAGATCCAGATCCTCGACAACTTCCCGGCCAGTTACGTCCTCAGTGACCACCAGAAGAAGTTCGGCACGTCGTGGCACACGACCGGTGCGATCTACTCGATGAGCCCGGCCCTCGCGAGGCCGCAGAAGCCGGTCGGCGAGTGGAACACGATGGAGATCGAACTGCGCGGCCCACGCACCCTCATCCGCCTCAATGGCGTGCTCGTGAACGACTTCGTGGAGGGATCCACCGTGCCGCCGCGCGAGCACTCGTACGAGCCCGTCCGCGGGCGGCGCCCGGATGTCGGATACATCGGCATCCAGAACCACCACGAGCCGCAGACCGTCCTGTTCAAGGACATCACGGTCATCAAGTAGGAGGCCTCATGGCGCCCATCCAGGCGCAGGACCGGCGTGCGGTCCTGGCCGCGTGCCTGTCCGGTGTGAGCCTGTTGCTGTCGACGCGCGCCTCCCGGGCGGGGCAGGGGCGATCGTCGGCGCAGGCCGGCCGACGTCCCCCTGGCTTCTGGACGGGCATCGTCGACCGCGGGTACGCCGTTCCCGACGGACTCGCGCCGATCGATCTGCTCATCGAACTCGGGGGGTATTTCGGTGACCCCGATCCAGTCCTCCGCGACCGCTGCGGTTACGGCATCGCGGCGCGCTGGGTGGTGCGCGAGACGCGGCTGTCCACTGCCGATCTCCAGCGCCTGGCCAGCGCGTGGCTCCCAGGTCTGGGCGCCGATGCGGACCCCTTTGGCGGCGATCCGGTGCTGCGCCGGTCGTTCAGTGCGCTCGGGCTCTCACTGGTCGTCGCGGCCGACCTCGGGCAGCGGGCGCTCGAGGCCGCCACCGTGGACGCACTCGTGGGGGCCGGGGCGGAGCAACTGCGGACCAACACCGACCGCCGAGGCTTCGAGCCCGGCCTCGGCTGGGTCCACGTGACCGCGCACACGGCCGACCTGCTGAAATTCCTCGGCCGCCACCCGCGCCTCACGCCTGCGCATCAGCGTCACCTGCTCGAGGCGCTCGCTGCGGCCGTCACGGCGGCGCCGACCGTCTTCGCCTGGGGCGAAGACGAGCGACTCTCCCGCGCGGCCGCCTCGGTCCTGCGCCGAGACGATGCCGATGCGCGAGCCGTCGAGGGCTTCCTCGATGCGCTGCAGCAGGCGGGCAGTCGCGTCGACTGGGAGCAGCCGCTCGCCAACGGCGGCGTGGCCCCGGCCCTGAACGCCAAGGCGGTCCTCAAGGACCTGTTCCTCGTCCTGTCGGTGGCGGGCAAGGACGAACGGCGTCAGCAGGTCCTGCGTCGTCTCGAGGCGATACCCTGATGCGCTGCGCCTCCCGAGGCGGTGTCAGCGCACGCCCCACTCCCACAGCCCGAACGACACCTTCTTGTCGAGCGGCGTGCCCGCCACTCTGAGCGCCTGCGCGACCTGGCCGCGATGATGCGCGTCGTGGGACAGCAGGTAGCCGACGAACGCGGTGACGTGCGGCTTGAAGCCTTTCACGCGTCCGTCGCCGGCCGCCGCGTCGGCGACCAGGCGTTCGATCGCCGCGGCTGACGCATCGAGCGCGGCGGCGAGCGTCGCGTGGTCGGCGCGGCTTCCGGACCCCACCTTCTCGAGCCCATCCATGAGGTCGGGCCGCGCGGCCTTGAGCCACAGCAACCGCACGTCGTGGATGTGCGCGAACAGGTCACGCACGGTTCGACCCTTGCCCGACGGCGACGCCTCGAGCGCCGCCGCAGGCACACCGGCGAGGAGGTAGGTGGAGACGCGGGCCCCGATGGCCCAGGTCTCCACCAGGGCTGCGCTCACTTCGCCAGCGGATCCGGCCGCATCTGGAAGCGCACGATCTTCGGCGCCGTACCCTTGCCGCCTTCCATGTGGAACGGCGTCCGCGTGCTGATGGTCGAGTAGATGCCGCGGCCCTTCCAGCCGGCCTTCGGATCGTCGATGCGGCCGTCCATCCACTTCGTGTAGTAGCCGAGCGGATACGGCACCCGCAGCACGACCCACTTGCCGTCCTTCAGCGCGAGCAGGCCCTCGGACGCATTGCCCGTGTTGATCGGCGTGTTGGCGCCCAGCCCGAGGGTGTCGAACCAGTCCACCCATGTGTAGTAGCTCGCTTCCGCGCTGCCGTCGGCGGTGACGCCCTTGAACTGCGGCACGGGCTCGCGATACAGCGTCCAGCCCTCGGGGCAGTGCTGGCCGGTGGCCTTCGGGCCGTTGAGCGGCGCCGTGCACTTGCGGCGGTCGAAGCTCGCCATGTGACCGCTGGCCATCGCCGCCCACACCACGCCATTCCGATCGACGTCCATGCCGCGCGGCGAGAACGTGCGGGCCTTCGGGTCCGGATGCGCGAACGGCGGCTCGTAGACTTCGACCAGCGTCGTCTCGGGCGGATTGCTGCCGGGCACGAGGCGGACCGCGGCCCCCGGATAGCCCAGCACGCTGCCCCACACCGAGCCGTCCGGCGCCGGCTGCACCGAGTAGAACGCGCCGTTGTAGCGCTTGTCCTTCGTCGGATCCACCGGCGCGTTCGGCTCGACGTATTCGTCGCGACGACCGTTGCCGTTGGTGTCCATGATCAGCGCCGTCCAGCCCTGCGCCTTCGCTTCGTCGCCGGTCTCCTCGAACAGCTTCGTGTTCAGCCAGCCGACGACCTGTCCGCCGCCGCTCGTCCACAGCGTGTGATTGGCATCCTCGGCAAAGGCGAGATGGTGCGTCCCGAAGCAGGTGCTGATGTGCGTCAGCTTCTTCGTCTTCGGGTCGTACATCTGCAGGTGCCGGCTCGAGCGCGCCACGGGGAACAGCTTCGCCGACGGATGATCGGAGCCGGCCTTGCAGAAGTCCGGGTTGTCGAAGGGGCGCACCGCCGACGTGAGCCACAGGCGGCCCAGGTGATCGAGCATCGGGTTGTGGACGTTGTTCTTGCTGTGCCAGATCGGCTCGGTGCCCCAGTAGGGCGACGGCTGGGCCATGTCCGGCGGCGTGGCTGGCGTCGCGGGGTCGCGGACCGTGAGTGGGATGCGGCTGGCCGTGTGCGTCGTCGGGTCGAGCACGGGCACGTAGTCGGCGCTGGCCTCCAGCGCACCGTACAAGGGGCCGTTGGCGTTGACGGTCGGGTTGCGTCGATCGGTCGAGACCTCGTCGTGCAGGTAGTGCTTCGGGTCCGCCCAGTCCCACTGGGTGATGACGACGTTGCGCTCGAGACCCTGCGGTCGCGGCGGTGCCGGTGGGACGGCGCCGGCCTTGATGCGGTCGGTCCAGTTGGCGAATTCCTGCTGCATGCGCAGGCCCACCTGGTTGATGGTGCCGACCATGGCGCCGCCGGCCTGCCCTGAGGCGATGCGCCGCTGCCAGGCGTCGAGCGACGAGTTGAAGTGGCCGAGGTCCTTCGGGATCTCGCGCGTGCCGATCGTGCCGAGCTGGTGGCACGTCGTGCACCCACCCGACTTCACCACGCGCAGGTACTGCTGTTGGGAGGTGATGGCGGGCTGGATGCCGTTGCCGGTGCCGCCCGTGCCGGGGAACTCGCGCTCGGCGGGAATCTCCAGCAGCGAGTACCAGAAGCCGGCAGGGTAGTAGTGGGCCGCCGCTTGCGGCGTCGGCGCCACCACGGCCTCGAGGGCCAATCGCGCCCCTGGCGTGGCCGTGGACTTCGGCGAATCCACCAGGCCGTAGCCGCGGACCCACACCTGGTAGCTTGCCTTGGGCAGATCGGGAATCAGGTAGCGGCCCTGGTCGTCGGTCACCACCGTCCGCGAGAACTTCGTCGGCAGGTCGGTCGTCTCGGCGATGACCCAGACGCCCGCTTCGGGCCCCTTCGGCCCCGTGACGACCCCGGCGATGTCGTCGCCGTCCATCGCGATGGCGCCGCCAGGCCCCTGCGTGGCGCCGATCGAGGTGAAGGCGAGCAGAGCCGTGCAGGCCCCGGTGAGCAGCAGGAAGGTCAGGCGCGTGCGCATGCGGCGTCTCCGTGGTGGGTTGCGGGACATGCTATCGCGAACGGGGGAGTCGGGAACCGGGAACCGGAAACCGGGAACCGGGAACCGGAAGACGGAAGACGGACGCGCGATGGGAGGGACCGCTCGCCGAGCGGTCCGGTCTCCGGACGTTGTCGGTCTCAGGCGCGGCAGAGCTGGAGCCGCGACCAGTGATGCGATAGTCTCAGCCTACTCATGCGATACGGCAGGGCCGCGGCGATCTTCGTGTCGTTGGTGGCGGCGACGTGGGTGACCACGGCGGGCGCGCAGCCACGCCAGCCGACGTTTCGCGCCCGCACCGTCGTCACCGAGCTCGAGGTTCATGTGACCGACGCCGGGGGACGCCCGGTGCCGGATCTGACGCGCGATGATTTCGAGGTGACGGAGGACGGCGTGTCGCAGGTGCTGATCGGCGTCGAGGCGAGCGGTCAGGCGGCAGGCGCGACAGCCGCTCGGGCAACCGCGGGGGCGACGGTGGACGCGCCCGTGCCGTCCCCTGCTGCTGCGCTGCCAGCGGGCACCGTCCTTCGCGCGACCAACCGCCGCGACAGCGACCCGGCATTCGAGGCCCTCCGCGCCGAGAAGCCGCTCGGTGTGGCCGTGGCGGCCGTGGTCCCCTCGGCGGACCTCGGCCTCGAGGCGGTCACGCACCTCACCGCGGGCGGCTCGAAGGCGCGCTCCTCCGTCAGCGTTTCCGTCGTCGACGCGCCTGGTGCGCCGCTGCCGCCTCGCGACATCCTCGAAGTCCTCGCCATCGTCGTCGACATGAAGGGCAAGACCGTGACCAAGGCCGGCGGTCGTGCCGAGGTCACCGCGACAGGCGCCTCCCTGGCGACGCCAGACCTCGCCCTCGAGCCGCTGAAGCCAGGCCGCTACCAACTGCGCGTCGCGGTCCGCAGCGTCGCCCTCGATCGCACGGGCGCCGTGTTCCTCGACCTCGCCATCCCGCAGCACTAGCGGCGGCCTTCCACGTTCGCCGTCGGCCTTCCGCCTTCTATCTTTCCGCCTTCGCCTTCAGCATTCGGCATTCGGCATTCGGCATTCCCTGTATCCTTCCGCCCATGAAGCCCTCCACACGTCGTCAGTTCCTCGGCCAGACCGCCGGCACCGTCGCGGGCGTGACGCTGGCCGGCGCCGTCCTTCCAACCGATGCCGCGCAGACGGCCCGATCGGCCAGTCGTGTGCTCGGCGCCAACGACCGCATTCGGCTCGGCTTCATCGGCTGCGGCATGCAGTTCCAGGACCTGCTGCGGCGCGGCTTCTTTCCGCGCCGCGACAGGCAGGGCGACATCGACTTCGTGGAGGTGTGCGACGTCTGGCAGCCGCGCGTGGACAACGCGAAGACCAAGACCGGTGCCGAGCGTGCGGGTCGCGACTACCGCGCCCTGCTCGCCCGCCCCGACATCGACGGCGTGGTGATCGTGGTCCCCGATCATCTGCACTACACCATCGCGCGGGCCGCCGTCCTGGCGGGCAAGGACGTGTATCTCGAGAAGCCGATGACGTACACCATCGACGAGGCCGCCAAGCTGCAGGATGTCGTCCAGCAGACGGGGCGCATGCTGCAGGTGGGGGGCTCCGGGCTCAACTCGCCGCTGCATCAGGCGCTGCACCAGTACGTGCAGGCCGGCAAGATGGGCAAGGTGGTCTGGGGCTTCATCAGCTACAACCGCAACACCACCGAGGGCATGTGGGACTACCCGATGCCGGGTATCGGCAGTGAGGCCTGGCCCGACGCGCCGGTCACGTCCGAGAACCTCGATTGGCAGGCCTGGCTCGGCGGCGCCCGCAAGCGGCCGTTCAGCAAGGAGCGGTACTTCCGCTGGCGCAAGTACTGGGACTACTCGGGTGGCAACGCGACCGACCTGCTGTTCCACCGTCTTGGTGCGCTGAGTGCCATCGTCGGCTTCGACTTCCCGACCCGCGTGGTCAGTGCCGGCGGCATCTACGTCCAGAAGAACCGCCAGGTGCCCGACACGTACATGACGACGGTCGAGTACCCGAAGGCGTACTGCTTCAACATGGTGTCGTGCATGGCCAACGCCGACTCGGCGCCCATCACCGTGTACGGCAACTGGGGCACGCTGCAGGTGCTGCCGTCAGTGCGTCAGCCCGGCCAGCCGGCCCCGCGGGGCGGCGGCCGCGGTGTGATCACGGCGGAGCGGACGTTCGAGAAGCAGTTCAAGGAGGCCAACGACGGCAAGACCCAGGTGGAAATCACCACCGAGACGCCGATGGAGGACCTTGTCGACAACTGGCTCAACAGCATGCGCAGCCGGCAGACCCCGATCTACGACGTCGCCAAGGGCTACCAGGTAACGGTCGCGATCCAGCTTGGCGTGCAGTCCTACAAGGAGGGCCGCGCGCTCGGCTACGACCCGAAGAGCCGTCGCATTCTCACGGAACTGCCGGGGCGACCAGAGTACCCGCCGCAGGAGAGCTGACGCTGGCGTCCCTGATGGGACTTTTCCCGACTGTACAGGAATAGTTCGCGCCTGCCCGCGCCACCCCCGCGATCGCCCGGCGGGGCTGGCCGCGGGCGCCGGCACGGCCCTTGCTTCGTTCCGATCGGAACGCGCGAGCCGATGCGCCAGGCCCGGGGTTCTCCCGGATCCGGAGAGGCACGACCGCCGCGTTCAAGAACGGTCGCGTCATGTCCACTCTCCTGATCGTCATCCTCGTCATCCTGCTGCTCGGTGGTGGTGGTGCGTTCTATGGCCCGCGCGCGGGATGGGGCGGGTCGCACTACGGCGGCCTCGTCGGCCTCATCGTCGTCATCCTGCTGGTCCTCTTCCTGACCGGCAGTCTCCGTTGACGCGCTCATCCATCGGGAGGCAGTCATGAACGCATTGCGACTGGTGGCCGTCGCGCTCATCGTGGCGGGCGGCCTCGCGCTGGCGTACGGCGGCTTCACGTACACCAGCGACACCCACGAGGCCACGCTGGGACCGCTCGAACTGTCCGTCGAAGAGAAGGACACGGTGAACATCCCGGTGTGGGCCGGCGTCGGCGCCATCGTGATCGGCGCCGGACTCTTGCTCTCGGGACGCAAGGGCAGGCCCGCCTAGCTGGGCGTAACCACCGACAGGCGACCCAGATAGTCGCGGCTGTCGATGAGCGTGGAGGCGAGATGACTCGCCCCCGCGCTCAGCAGCGCCTCGCCGCCCTCGTCGGCCAGGACCGGTGGGCCCCAGCGGCCTACCGCGATGTGCACGTCCGGCAGGGCGGCACGCAGCCGCTTCACGAAGTAGCGGGTCTTCGAGGACGGACTCGGCGGCAGGTCCGCGAAACACACCACGGAGAAACCACCACCCCTGACCGCGGCGATCAGCTCGGCTGGCTGCAGGCGCGTCCGCGTGATCTCGATCCGCAGCGGCAGGTCGGCGCAGACCTGCGCCAGCATCGCCAGGGCCACCTCGTCGGCGGGGCCACCGACCGCGTAGCCGAGGACGTCGAGCGGCGCCGGCGCGGGCGGGCGCACCGTCGAGGCATCGCCCGGGGAAGGGCTCGTCGGTTCGGCGGGCGAGGTGGCCACCGGCTGGAGGCGTCGTGCCTCGGCCACGTCGGCCAGCAGTTCGCGCGTCGCCTCGATGATGGCCGCTTCCTCGTCCGGAGACAGCCGCTCCTCGATGCGATCGCGTTCGGCATAGCCCAGCGCCGGCACCATCAACGCATCGAAGACGGAGTCGGGAGGCCCGACGGCGATGTGGCGGTCGATCATCTCGGCCGCTTCACCCTGGTCGCGCGCCAGCAGGCGCTGGTAGTAGCCGGTGTCCGGCGCCAGCACGCCGGAGTCGGCCATGAGGGTGCCGATGAAGGCGAGACCCGGCACATGCTTGCCAATGACGACGAGACACACCGTCAAGGGCGACGCCATCAGCAGGCCGAGCGGCCCCCACAGCCAGGTCCAGAACGCGACCGACATCAGCAGCGCGACCTGGGACACGCCCACGGCGCCCGCATACAGGACGGTCTCGAGCACCAGGTTGGTGAACAGCTCGAGCGCGATGAAGAAGGCAACCACCGACAGGGGCCCGACCCAGCCATCCAGCGCCGCCAGGCTGACCAGCACGGGCGCGCCGGCCCCGACGATGGGACCGAGGTACGGGATGAAGCGGAGGGCCGCGCCGAGCGTCGCAAACACCAGGGCGTACGGCACGTGCAGCAAGTGGAGCGCGATCAACGCCATCGCCCCCCACAGCACGCTCACGAGGCTCTGCATCAGCAGTTGCCGGCTCACCCGTTGCGCCGCCTCGTCGAACGCCCTGGTGGTGGTGGCGAGCCGCCCGCCCCCGATCAGGCCGATCAACCGGTCTCGCAGATCACGTCGCTCCAGCAGCATGAAGATGACGAGCGCCGCCACGAGACCCGCCGTCCCGAGCGGTCCGACGATGGGACCGAGCCAGGTGAAGCCGGAGAACCCGGTCGAGGGCGTCGACGTGACCACCACGGGCCGTGACACCGTGCCTTCGGGCGCCGAAGCGCCCAGGTCGGTCCGGATGCCTTCGAGGGTTTCCTGGATCTTCTCGACCGCGCCGCCCTTGCTGGCGCCACGGACGTCGGCGATTTTCTCGCGGATGTTGGCACGATACTCGGGCAGGTTGCTCGTCAACTCGTCGGTCTGCCGGCTCAGTGCCCAGCCGGCGAGCCCCAGCGTGGCGAAGACGAGGGTGACGGTCACGAGCACCGCCGGGACGCGTCCGACCCAGCGCTCCAGCCACGACACCGGCGGTGTGAGGACGAAGGTCAGCAGGATGGCGAGGGCGAACGGCACGAGGACGGCCTGGGCCCAGTAGAGCACCGCGACCACCAGTACGCCGCTGGCAAACGTCGCCCAGGGCGGAGTGGACTGCACTGCGTCGTTCACGGTGTGCTCCGTTCTCCGGGCCGGCGCGCCCCGGGGGCAGGCCCCGCCGTCGCAGGCGCGCGGACAGCAGGGGCGACACGCCGCGGAAAGCGCCGCGTCGTGTCCGTCCCTGCAGCATGGCACGAGCCGGCGTCTGCAACGCGACCCGGGTTCGGCGCATAATGGGCCTTCACCGCTTGCCGCTGCCCGCGTCGAGGTACGAATCATGACTCTCCGCGTTACGCCGATCCTGGCGAGTGCCGTTCTGTGTCTGTCGTCTGTGGCCTCCGCTCAGATCATGAGCGGCATGCGCAACCAACCCACGGCTCGCGACCTGCCCACGCTGGCGCTCGACACCAACGTGGGCACGGACCAGCGGCCCACCTTCCGGCTCAAGGTCACTCGCGTCGAAGTCAGCACGCTGGTCGTGGACGCCGAGGGCCGGCCGGTGCGCGACCTGAAGGCCAGCGAGTTCGAGGTCTACGACGGCGGTCGGAAGCAGGACATCCAGTCGTTCGCGGCCTACACCTACAACGGCGGGTCGATCCCGCTCGACACGGTCGAATCGCCGATCGACCCCAACGTGACCAACGCGCTGGTCACCAACGCCTGGAGTTCGTCGTCGCGGGTGATCGGGATCCTGATCGACGACCTGCACATCGATGCCCGCCGCACGGAGAAGGCGCGCAGCGCGGCGCGCCACCTGATTGGCAGCCTCGCGCCCTCGGATCTGCTCTTCGTCGGCCTGACCAGTTCCTCGACGATTTCGACCGCCGGGTTCGTGCGCGACCGTCGCCGTGCGCTGGAGATCGTCGAGTCCTTCGGCGGCCTGCGCCTGCCGGATCCGACCCTCGAGATGCGGCAGACGCCGCAGACCTTCTCCAACCCGCTGCTCCAGGGCATGCGGACCCCCGGTCTGGCGGCCTCCGAGCAGCAGCGGGGCATGCGGCTAGATCGGAAGAGCA
>NZ_JALHPM010000048.1:0-36845 GCF_022842525.1 Luteitalea sp. | reverse complement strand
CCTCGGGGCCGGCGGCGCGATCAGGCGCGCCTGCGCCGACCTCGTCGACGTCGCCGGGGACCTCCGCGCCCTGCGCGCCCCGCAGCCGCGGCGCTACGCGTTCAGCGCCCTGTTCCTCGGGCAGTGCCTCCGCGAGCTCACCGCGGACGCGCGGGAGCAGCTGTTCTTCGTCACCGGCCCGACGGTCCACGGCGTCCACGTGCCGTCCCAGGCGGTCACGTTCACCCACGCCCGGCGCACGGTGCTGGGCGTCACGGGCGACGAGCGCTCAACGCCCGAGGCGCTCCTGCGCCTCGAGGCCGCCGGCCAGCGGCTGCTCGCGCACTTCCACAGCCACCCCGGCGCCGGCGCGGCCAGCACGCGGCCGTCCGGCACCGACGAGGCCTACCAGCGCCGGCTCGAGCGCGGCGGCTACCCGGTCGTCTCGGGCATCTTCGCCCGGGACGGCCACGTCCGGTTCTGGCGCCTGGACGGCGACGTCAGCGTGGAGGTACAGGGCGATGGCGTGGAGCTGGTGGAACCGGGCGTCTACAGGCTCGGCGCCGCGCACGTGGCGCGCTGAGGGCATCCCCGGGGCGCTGGCGCGGCACGCCGGCGTCCCGGGCTTCGACCAGGCCCGCCTGTCGGCCGCCCACGTCCTGTGCGTGGGCGCCGGGGGGCTCATCGGCCACGTCGCGCCTGCGCTCGCCCGCAAGGGTGTGGGCGCGCTGACCATCATCGACGACGACGACGTCGAGCCCAGCAACCTCAACCGGCAGTTCTTCCACGCCGCGGACGTCGGGAGGAACAAGGCGGAGGCACTGGCGGGGCGGCTCCTGCCGATCTGCACGGCGGCGACCCGGATCACGGCCGTCCCGGCGGCCTTCGAGGCGGCGGCCCGCGGCCTGGTGGTAGGGCGGGCGGACGTCGCGGTCGTCGGCGTGGACAATGATGCGGCGCGCCTCGCCGCCAGCCGGTTCTTCAGGGCCGCGACTACGCCTGTGGTGTTTTGCGCCGTGAGCGCGGACGCCGACCACGGGTACGTGCTCGTGCAGGCCCCCGACGGGCCGTGCCCGGCCTGCCTTATGCCCGACGTATCCGCGGGCACGCGGCCGTGTCCGGGTACGCCAGCGGTCATCGACATCCTGCAGGCCATCGGGGCGCTGGCGACATACGCAATCGACGCCTGCCTCATGGCGCGGGCAACGTCGTGGAACTACAGGCGGTTCAGTCTGAACCGGCCGGCAGAGGACGGCGCTGCCGCGATTCCACGGCGCCCGGCCTGCCCGAACTGCGGCGCCGATCTGGAACACTACCAGATAGCCTGAGAGCCTTCGGCCTACCATTGACGTCCGCCGCCAGGGTCAATAGCCCGGTCTGTATGTCGACAGTTATCTGGGCTGCTGGCGATACGAAACGATGAAGTGCGCCCCCGGCGGATCTGGCGGCATCCCGTTTCGCCCAAGGTGGCATCCACAACGAGAACACCTTGACGTCATCACGGGCGCTCTTAGGTCGCGGTGGCCGACAGGTCAGGCGCGGGATACGAAGCCCGCGAATCGCCGCTAGGCCCCTGGCCTCTAAGCGACCGCGAAGCTCAGCAAGGCCAACTTCGGAGAGGTGTATGGCGACACCCACGCTGAGCGATGGCCGTCCCCAGCTGCCCACGCGGATGGCGACATGGTACGCTGGGCCGGCATGCGAGTGCTTCGGCTCGTCGTCGCCTTGACGTGGGTTTGGCTGGCCGGCTTGACCGTCGCCGCCCTGATCGGTTTCGACGTTCGACGACATAATTTCGAGGCCGCGGGCCTCGCGTTCGGAGTTGCCCTCTCCATCCTAATGCTCGTCGCGATGTCTGCCGACGAAGCCCCATGCGCAAGGCCTCGCGTGCCGCGATTGACGATCGTCGCCGTGGTGGTCGTCGCGCTAGTCGCGTTCGGGTGGAGTCTGTCGCTCGGGCCGCTGTCGGACGACTTCGCCTTGGTGCAATGGGCACGCACGCGGGACTTCGTACCGGCTGAATGGCCCTACATGCGACCGCTGCCGCTCGCGCTGTGGGCGGGCATCACGAGCGCTGGCGGCGACTGGGCAACGTTGCACGCAGTGAACGTGCTCGGGCACGCCTGCAACGCATCGCTGGTCGCTGTGCTCGGTTCCGCGTGGTTGGGGACTCGCGCCGCGCTTACAGCCGGCCTCGTCTATGCGTTGTTCCCGGCGTCGGCCGAAGCGGTGGCGTGGGCGGCCGGCGTGTTCGACGTGCTTGCGACGACATGCGCTCTGAGCGCGGTGCTCGTTGGCGTCCACCGCCCGCCGTCGCCGTCGTCAGCCGTCGCGGTCGCCGCACTGACATTCGCGGGCCTGCTATGCAAAGAGTCGGCGATCGCGATCCCCGCGTTGATACTCGTGAGCAACGTTGTCATGACGAGGCGTTGGTCAGCGCGTGGGCTAGTTACCCTGGGGTCCTCTGCCGCAGTCTGCGTCGGCTATCTGTTTCTTCGGCTGGCTGCTTCGTCGTCGGTGACGGACCATCTGTCGAACTGGCCAACTGGGCGACGCGCATGGAAGGATGTCCTCGTGCGGCCATTCGCGGGCGTCGCCGTCCCGATTCGAACAGATGGCGGCGTCCCACTGTCCGCGTACGTGGCTGTGGCATCGCTACTGTTGCTCCTTTCGCTCGCGGCCGTGGCGTCCAGTCGTCGCAATCGAGCCGCCTCGCCTATAGGCGCTGGGTATCTGGGTGGTGTGGCGTGGATTATCGCAGCGGCGGCCCCTCTGTTGTTGTCCTTCTACGTGGCTCCGAATCTCGAAGGTAGCAGGTATCTCTATCTGCCAGCAGTGGGATATGCGCTCGTCGTCGCCGCCGCTGCGAGTGCCTCGTGCCATCCGACCTCGCGAGCTGTGGGTCACGCGTGCGTTGCGATCCTGCTGGTGACCTTCGCAGTAAGCGGGAACATCGAGCGCCAGCATTGGCGCGCAGGCGCGGCGCTCCGCGACTCGCTTTTGGCCGAAGCGCAGCGGGCCGCCGCAGAAGACGCCTGCAGTGAGATGGAGATCGTCGACGCACCAGACAACCTGCGTGGCGTCTTCGTCTTCCGCGTGGGTGTTCAGCAGGCCATTCGGCCGCTCCTGACACCGCGCACCCCTCCGAGAACGTGCCGCCTGCGATGGACGGGAGAACGCCTAGCGGCCTTGCCGGCGTCGGTCGACCCGAAGTAGAAGGGCACGCCCGGAGATCTCGCGGGCGCGATAGGCGGCCAAGCTCATCCATGATTTCTGCGCACGGATGTGCTTGAACCCATTGACGCCGCGAATGAACAGTGGTAGCGTGCCGCTCGCTCGCCCCCTCCCTAGGCGACGGCTATCACCGGCATGATGGCCGTGACTTAGGTCGTCCCACGACCAGTCCAGATGAGGAGGATCCGATGAAGGCTTTCACGTCACAATCGCTGCGTCGTGCTGTCGCAGCCGTGTGCTTTGCTGCGCTTAGCGGCATCGCTGTGCCTGCACAAGCGCATCACGGGGGCGCGCACTACCTGGATGTGCCGACCCTGACCTGCTGGACGCAGAACGACCCGTCCGGCGCGGACGAACCGTACCTGAAACTCAACGGCAGCCGCATCTGGACCGGCCCTGACTGCACGCCGATCACTACCATGTACCCGGGTATCACGACGACTTTCTGGAATCAGGTCTACCTCGACATCATGGAAGACGACTTCGGAAACGACGATTTCTGCGGGTCCGTGCTCGTCGGTCCACAGTCCGGGTGGGGCCAGCAGACGTACTACTCGTACAAGTTCGTCTCGGGTCTCGGCTACATCATCAACTATCAGATGGAGTACACGGTCTACCAGTAGACCGGGTCGGAGAGGTGGGAACACCGGGCTCACGCTTGGTGTTCCCACTCTCTCTGCGGCGCCGTCCGCACGTGACGTGCACACGGATCGTGCGCCTCTCACTTCGCTGAGGCTTGCCATGTCTTTCTCACAGGCTCTGCTCGTGGTTCTCGCCGTGTTTCTGGCGGCACGGCCGTCCAACGCGTTCGCCGCTGCGCGCTTCTTGCACGGTGATCGAACGGTGGCCCCGGAGGAGTCGCAGAGCGCGCGACCGCCTGCCCCGCGGGGCGGCCCCGGCGCGGACGAGTCGTCTCCGTCCGGCCGGATTCGCGGACGGGTAATGATCGGAGACAGCATGCAGCCAGCGCGACGCGCGACTGTTCGCCTGACGTCTTCCAGCTTGCGCGAACCACGTGCCATTACCACCGATCTTGAGGGCCGATTCGACTTCACTTTGCTGCCTCCCGGCCGATACTCGGTCGCGGCTAGCAAGGCAGGCTACTTGGGCCTGGCTGCCGGCCAGACCAGGCCGTCGATGGCACCGCAGAGCATTCGACTCGCGGACCGCCAGGAGATCGACAGCGTCGCTCTGTTCATATTTCGCGGTGGCGCTGTGGAGGGTCGGGTCGTCGACGAGTTTGGCGAGCCCCTTGCGAACGCGTCCGTGACCGTTCTGCAGTCACTGTTCCGTCAAGGCCGCCGGCGGCTAGTGGCGGCCGGACAACGTGCGCAGACCAACGACCTAGGTGAGTATCGCGTCTTCGCGTTGACGCCCGGCCTGTACGTGGTGAGCGCGTCGGTGCCGCCAGGTATGCCGGAAACAGAGAATGCGTCACAAACCCTTGGAGAAGATCCGTCGGGCATGGCGCCCGTGTTCTTCCCGGGGACGACGGAGCTTGCTGAGGCAACGCCAGTGACCGTGTCCGCCGGCCAAACGGTCTCGTCCATCAATCTGGCAATGCTCGGGACTCGCCTCGCTCGCGTGTCAGGTATGGCGGTCGACCGGCAGGGCGCACCCATTGCGTCTGGAAGCGTCAGCGCCATCCCGCGAGGTCGAGCCCAGAACGGATTCTCTAGATCGGCCGCGCTCAGGCCTGATGGCCAGTTTCGCATCACGGGGCTGGCGCCCGGGGACTATACTCTCGTCGCGTCTGCGCGAGTCGCGCCGCCGGCCGGCGGCGCAACGGCGGGGTCGACGGTGCGACCGGAAACGTCGATCGCCATCGTGACCATTGACGGCAACGACATTGACGGAGTTCGCCTCACTCCCTTGGTTCCTGGCTCGGTCCGAGGCCGCATCGTATTCGACGACGGCGGAGACGTGGGGAGGCGGCCTCAGCCCGCGTCTGTGAGGGTCTTGGCCGAGGCCATTGATCCTGACGACGCCGTGCTTGGCCAGTTCGGAGTTCCAGCCGAGGCAGGCACCGACTTCCGGTTTACGCTGCAGGTGCCCCCGGTCGCGCTGACTCTCCGCGCCATCACCATGGGCGCCTCTGGAGGCGGATGGTTTGTGTCTGCCGTCAGGGCGAGTGGCGTGGACATCACGGAGTCCGGTTTCGTCGTCAAGCCTGGTGAAGGACTCAGCGGCGTCGAGATCGAGCTCACGTCGCGTCCGACAGAGGTGCACGGCCTCGTGGCGATTGGGAGTACGCTCGCCCCGGGCACGTTTGTCGCGGTGTTCCCAGAGGATCCCGCTCGCTGGTCGGTTTCCGGTCAGGGGGCCTTCCAGCTGACCCGGACAAATGACGTGGGGCGCTACCTCTTGCGCGGGCTACGACCGGGCCGTTACTTCGCGGTAGCGGTGCCAGACATCGACGAGGCGAACTGGATGGCGCCAGAGTTCCTCGAGACGATTCGACGGGATGCTACTGCGTTCGCGCTGACGCGAGGCGAAGAGAAGCAGATCAACCTCCGCGCGCGTCTGCCCTGACTCAGCAGGTGGAGCCTCCGCTTACTGTGGCGGCGCAAGCCGGCATCGCTCAGACACGGCTTACTGTGAGGCCATAATGAAGGCAATTGGGCTTGCGATTGTGGCTATGATTGCGGCCAGCGGCGCCTGGTGGGCGTTTGCGCCAGACAAACCGGTCGCTCGACGCGACGGTCACTGGCGGGCGACGATGCGCGCGCAGCTGCCCGGAGTAACTGCACAACCCCCACCAATGCAGTTCACCCACTGCGTTACCAAAGAGGACGCGGCCGACCCGGCGAAGTTGGTCCCGCTCGACGGTCCATCGGAGATGCCGGGCCTGCAGTGCAAAGTGGTTGCACAGCGCCTTGAGGGGGCGACGGTGTCATGGGAGACCGACTGTCCGGGCGCAGATGCGCCGATGAGCGGAAAGGGCCGATTCACCTACACCGCCGACACCTACGACGGCACGGTTGAGTTGACGGTAACAAAAGACGGCGAACCGGTCACCATGACTACAACGTATGAGGGGGCACGCCTCGGCGACTGTGACAAGTCGATGCCGATGACGCCCGTGCCGGCCCGGTGAGCGCGGCCTGGCCCGCGGGAGAGGCGGCCTGCGCCGCGTCGTGGCGAGCTATTTGTCCCTTCGGCCAGGACCAAAGGTGACGCCACTCGCAATTCGGAACTGGTCGCCGGTTTGCCGCAGCCCGTCGAAATAACGTGCGTCCACCCGGAAGCCGACGGCTGACGTGACCGGCGCGGTGAATCCGCCTCCGACATTGACCGTGGGTCCGAGCCGCTTGGCCGTGCCGGAAGGCGCACCGTCGGACCCAAGCACGGGCGTCCCATACTGTGCGAGGCCCAAGCCGGCGGCAAGGTAGGGCGTCACCCGCCCGATCTTTGGCAAGTTCTGCAGCAAGCTAAGGCTGGAACTCATCGCGTGTATGTCGCCCTCGCCCCGACGGTACGCGACCTCGGACTCGACGCTCAAGCCACCCGCTATCGGCAGTGTGATCATCGCTCCGACCGGCGCGGCGCCATCCGTGCCGAAGGCCACATACGGTGTAACCGTCACCGGCGGCGTCTGCGCCCAGACTGGCGACACGCCGTAAATACACGCCGCCGCAGCAAACGCGACTCTGACCTGTGTTTTCATAACTCCTCCCGATACCTCAAGCGCACCCGACGGATTAGACGCGCGCCACTGGAAGATAGCCGTGGTCGTAACCCAGTCTAGCGCGAGAGGCCGAAAACAGGAACCTCCACAGGATAGCGCGCTCGACGCCGTCTGCAACGGTCGAGATGGCGCGGCCATGGCGGGCTTGATGTCGCCGCGCCCGGGCCCAACCAGACAGGTAGGGTCGGCAGTACATGTAGGGGTAGAAGTCCTTCTTGCGCGCGATCGATAAACTCCTCCTTCATCTCGAGCCGGCGCTGCGATCCAAAGGACTCGATTTGCCGGGCTACTGCCTGCCTAAGGCTGACCCTGCCGCCGTCCATGTTGATGAACGCGTCCAGACTCAGCCCCACGAACCAGCGAAACAGGACGCAGTAGGCAGTCGCCCACTCCGGACCGAGTAGAGCGATTGGAGCAACAGCGCCCGCAGCAACTGCTCGTCGGGGCGGGCGGCCTGATCTCGCACGTCGCGCCGGCGCTCGCGCGCAAGGGCGTCGGAGCCATCACCGTCCGCGACGACGACGAGGTCGAGGCCAGCAACCTCAACCGCCAGTTCTTCCTGGCCGAGGACGTCGGCTACAACAAGGCGGATGCGCTGGTCGCGCGCCTGGCGGCGGTCTGCACCGCGCCCGCCACGCTGACGGCCGTGCCGCTGCGGCTCGAGGACGCCCTGCGCGCTGGCGTGCCGCTGCGGGCCGACGTCGCCGTCGTGGGCGTCGACAACAACCCCGCGCGCGTTCTGGCCAGCCGGCACTTCCGGGCGATCGGCGTCACGGCGGTGTTCTGCGCGGTGAGCGCGGACGCGGACCACGGCTTCGCGCTCGTGCAGGAGGCAGGCGGGCCGTGCCCGGCGTGCCTCCACCCCGACGCGGCCGACGACGCCAGGCACCCGTGCCCCGGCACGCCGGCGGCGTTAGACATCCTGCAGGCCGTCGGCGCCATCGCAACCTATGCCGTCGACAGCTGCCTTATGGCGCGACCCCGCTCCTGGAACTACCGGCGGCTGAGCATGGCGTACCCGGCAGCGGACGGCGCCACTTTCCTTCGCCGACGCGAGGGCTGTCGCCTGTGCGGCGATTGAGGCCAGTAACCGACCACGGGATGGCAGTGCTTCGGGCAATCTTCCAAAGCCAACCCAGAACACAGCCGCACCAAGCCAGCGCATCGCCAAGCCATTAACCTCCTGCGAACCTCGCTGGCGCGGTTCGTCCGCCGGAAGCTGCGACGGCAGCCTGAGTGGGCTGGCGCGACGGGGCGCTGGCGCGTCGTCGGCGGCGCTGGCCACAAAGGCCAGTCGAACTCGACCGCGACGCCTGGGCCATGCCAACCCTGATGCCGCCCTGTAACACCCGGCTTTCGCGGCGCGCAGATCTCGACGACGTGGTGACCGAGGCGGAGGGGGCCGCCATCCAGCAGGTCATCGATCGCAGCGGCGTCGCGGCCGGGGGGTCACGCTCGTGAGCAAGGAGCAGGCTGGCCGCGGATCGCGCGGCAGGGCGTCGTGGAGGTCAGGGAGCTCCGAACCAGCATCGCCCGACGGCGGCTTCGGCCCGCTCAGACACGATCACGGCGCTGGCCGCCGCTCATCGGCTCCACAGGCGATCAGCGGGCTGGAGCTCGATGAGTCACGCTCGACGGGCTCGCGCACCGTAGCGGACACAGCACGCAGCACCTGGCAATGCGCTACGCCGATGGACTGGTCTGCCGGCATCGCCCATCGGTGGGCAGCCACGACGACGCGTGCGTCATGCACTCGCTGAGCCGGTCCTGGCGTTGCTTACAACGGAGTTTATCCTCCACGAGGGCCATGGCAGAGCCTGGAAGGGTTTAGCTTGCGACATCCTCGTCGCTCGACGGGTTCAACGCGCGACGACTGCTGGCCCCGATCGGGTCGCGCGGGATGCAGAGTTCGAAACGCGGTACTGTGCGCGGGACGCGGTGGCCTGAGTCACGCTGACTGTCCTCAGCCTTTCCGGTACGATTCATTTAGGTCGCGGCCATGGCCATTTCTACAAGTAGATGGAAGCTGCCGTCGACGGCCGCAACCGTCAAGCCGACTTCCGGAGCGGCACCTGGAATGGCATCCACCACGAGCGACGGCAGCGTGAACGAAACCGCTTGGCCATCGCCGGTCGACGACCTCACTCGCCCTGCAACTACGTTCGCCAGTTCGCCCAGGGTCGCCAGTCCATCATCGGTCGATAGCTCGTCCGCGGGCACCCCGAGGACCCCGGCTGCGATGGTCTTGGCCCCTGCTACATCGCAGCGCAACACCATGCGCACGGCAACGCCTTCAGACGTAAGGGTCATGATCGTGGACGCGGCGAGCCCGCCGTCAATGACAGACGGCTCGCGACTCACCACCCGCGTATCGCGTCCGGCCATCATCCCGAGCGCCTGCTGAGTGGCCGACTCAACGGCCTGCCGCAGCGCCTCCAGGGCCGGCGACCCGCCAACGAGCGACCGGCCCAAAGCGCGGCCGAGCTGCCGTTCGAACTCATCGATCACGAAGGTGCGCGTCATCACCCCGTCGCAAGCCGCCTCGACGTCGCCAGCCAAGGTCTCGTCGGGCGACTTCACCAGCAGCAGCCTGGTCCGTGAGAGGCCGGGGCGGCGCCGAAAGTTGTCAGCCAGCAAGTCAGGCGTAAGTAATCCCGTATCGGTGCCGCAGATCACAAGCGAGGGTCGATGGAGCCCACAGGCGCGGACGGCCGCCGCTCCCGACGGAACGTCGATAACCGAGAAGCTTCCGGACAGAACTTTCGATGCGAAATCGCGAAACTGCGCGTCACTGTCCACGACCATCGCGGTGCGATCGGGCGCCATGGGCGCATTGCCGGCGGGCGTCAGCCTCGCGCGCGCATTCGAGCGAGGCTGAAAGGGCTGCAGCCGTTCGCGCAAGAAGTCGCTAGTGAAGGGCTTCACAAAGAATGCGGAAACGCCAAGGGCTACCAGTTTGCTCACCGCCTCCGCGTCGGCAATCCCTATGACGACCACGGCCAGATCCGAGTACTTGTGCGACCGGCGCAGTGCCGTCAGAACCTCACAGCAACTCAGCTCGGGAATTGACGTATCGAGAACGACAAAGTCGACGTCGCGCTCAGCCAGAATATCGATGGCTTCAAGGCCGTCGGACGCCTCGACGGTCTGCCAGCCGAGTCCTCGCAGCTGCCGCGTGACCAGTTGCCGCGTGCCGCGGCTTTCGTCGGCAATGAGGACGGTAGGCATGGCTGTATTCACCGTGCGAGTGCCCCTTCTTGACTGTATTCGGCTCGGAAACTCCCCTGCTCTGACCGCAGAAAGCCAGCGATGCGACCAATCAACGGCATGGCGCGTCGAGGGCGTCGGCTCGGGCCATGCTGCTTGGGCCACCGCCTCCCACTCAGCACACCTGCGTGTCCATGCGTATAATGGCGCGGCTTCGCGAACGGACACAAACGATGGTCAAAGACAGGGCGCTCGGTCAGCACACTCCAGGCGCGGCCAGCTCGGGACTGCCGGTGTTAGTGGTCGGGAGCGAGCCAGATGTCGCCGCAATGACGGCCCGACTGCTTACGTCGCAGGGATTCCGCCCAGCCATTTCGCCGACTGCCCTCGACGCCCTGCGACACGCGCGCCGGTCAACCTTCGCAGTCGCGATAGTTGACATCGCGCTGGGCGGCGAACTCGACGGTATCGATGTCGCCGAGTGGATGTCGGGGCTGTACGGCGTTTCCATCGTGCTCGCCGCGGAGACCGTTGATGAGCAGACACTGAGGCGGGCGAGCCGACTCGATCCATCCAGTTTCTTGGTCAAACCGATACAGCCGCCCAGCTGCATGCCGCCGTCATGCTCGCCGCCATGCAGCGGATGGCAGAGGTGAAGGACACTCCGGCGTCGGCACGCGACGCTGTTTACCTGACTCGCAAGCTCGATCAGATTCGAAACGTTCTCGAAGAGATCGACCTGACGAGGCGCCTCCATGCCAAGCGGGGCAACCGCCTGCCGTCGGGAGTCGAGGAACTGTCCTCCCGCGAGTGGCAGATAATGCGCGACCTCGTGGTGTTCCCACGCGTCGGTGCCATTGCCGAGCGTCGCAATTTGAGCGCGCACACGGTGCAGAACCATCTCAAGGCGATCTTCAGGAAGCTCGAGGTGCATTCGACCGCCGAGTTGCTGTCGTTGCTTCTCGCCGACAAGTGACTGTGGTGTCGCATCTGAGACGCCTACTCTAGAACTCCGTGCCAAGCGCCCCGACCTCGGGGAAGGTCCAAGGTCCGCAGCGTTTGGTTCCAAGCCACGTTCGGCGTGCGCGTCTGACGGAACTGTCACCTGGCGCAGTTCAGTCGCACCGCCTGATATCGCCGGCCGACGCGCGATGACCAGGCGCCACTTCGGCTCCGCATTCGCGACCTGGCGCACGCGCGTCCACGCTTCGGCTACATACGCATCTGGGTGCTGCTCCGACGAGAGGGCTGGCACGTAAACAAGAAGCGTGTGCGACGCCTGTACCGCCTGGAGGGGCTGCAGGTGCGCGGCGCCGCAAGCACATGACGTTGCACCGGGGGCCGGCGCCAGCGGCCGACGGCCCCGGGGAACGCCTGAGTATGGATGACGTCCCCCCGAATCAGAGTAGCGTTTCGGTTTAGAGTCCGGCCCAGCGAAAGGGTCGGACGAGGAAGAAGCGGTTCACGGAAGCACAGATCGTGGGATTCCTCCGGGAAGCCGACGCCGGGGTGCCGGTGAAGGATCTCTGCCGGAAGCACGGGTTCTCCGACGCGAGCTACTACCTCTGGCGGAGCAAGTTCGGCGGCATGAGCGTGTCGGACGCGAAGCGTCTGAAGGAGCTCGAGATCGAGAACGGTCGGCTGAAGAAGCTGCTCGCGGACGCCCTCCTGGAGAACGAGGTGACGCGTGAGGTGTTGCGAAAAAAGTGGTGACCGCACCAGCTCGTCGCGAGGTGGTGCGGGAGATGGTGACGCGCGGGCTCAGAGAGCGGCACGGCCTGCGGGTCGTGCGGATGAGCGCGGCGGCGTTCCGGTACGTGCCGCGGCCGGATCCCGACCCCGGTCTGCGCGATCGCATCGTCGCGTTGGCGCAGCGTCACCGGCGCTACGGCGCCGGCATGATCTATCTTAAGCTGCGGCAAGAAGGCCGGCGGGCCAATCACAAGCGCGTCGATCGGCTCTACGCGGAAGCGCGGCTGCAGGTCCGGCGCCGGCGCCGCAAGAAGGTGCCGCTGGCCGATCGACAGCCGCTGGCCCGGCCCCAGGCCCCGAACGAGGTCTGGTCGGCGGACTTCGTCTTCGATCGCACGGCCGAGGGGCGCGTCTTGAAGTGCCTGACGATCGTCGACGACGCGACCACGGAGGCGGTGGCCGTCGTGCCGGCGCGGGCGCTGGGCGGCCTGCCCGTCACCCGCGTCTTGGATGCGCTCGCCGTCACGCGGGGCCTGCCCCAGGTGCTGCGTACGGACAACGGCCTGGAGTTCTGCGGCCGCACGATGCTGACCTGGGCGCACGACCGCGGCGTCACGTTGCGATTGATCGAGCCGGGCACGCCGACGCAGAACGCCTACATCGAGTCGTTCAACGGTCGCTTCCGCGACGAGTGCCTGAACGAGCACTGGTTCACCAGCCTGGCGCACGCGCAGGTCGTCATCGAGGCCTGGCGGCGTGAGTACAACGAGGAGCGGCCGAAGAAGGGACTCGGCGGGCTGACGCCCGCCGCCTACGCGCAGCAGTTGACGGCACGGACGAAGACGGCGAAAGTAGCTGCCGGACTCTAAAGCCGAGTGCTACTCAAACGGGGTGGACGTCAGCGGCTCTTGGGCGGTATTCGGTCCTCCGAAGCTGCGAATCAAGCAGGCCGAGCTGCTCAAGATCATGGGATGCTCGGTGGGTAGTGCCGAGATGGGCCGCAGTGCCGATGCCGCCGAAGAAGGCATACCGAATTCCATGGACCGTCATGAGGTCATGAAGCTCCTGGATCGCGAGCGTCGTCGACCTATCCTTCGGTCTCGACGCGTACGCGCCGCGAAGGGCCGGTGCGCCACTAGGCTCCAACGACAACCCCAGCTGCCTGCGCCCCGACGACGCAGTTTCGATAATATTTCGTGCTTTCAGTGTGGGCGAAAATAAGGCAAAAGTCTAGCCAACAGCGCGTCCCCGATCAGTGAGCGAGGTCACTCAAGGAGCGTGAGGGTGGCCCAGTTGGCTGGGGGACGCTTACTTACCAGTCGCGACTAGTCGTCCATGCGATCCGGCATCTACTATCGGACGCACCGCTGAGTCCTCCGTCCTGCGTCGACCACGCGCTACGACAGGCGCGCGTGACGTAGGTCCACGACGTCTATAGACGCGGGTGATTTCCGGCCGCAGGGGTAAGTCGTTGGTCACCGCACGAAAAAGTGCGCTCGATATGCGCTCCGGCGAGTTTGCCTGTCGGTGGTCTTTCATCCAGTCGCCGATCTCCGTGCGTTGAGCGACCGTGCGCACTGCGCATTCGCAAGCCGGATGTGCACTTGTTGGCGGCGGCGATAAATTCGACGGTGACGTCCCAGGACGTGGTGTAGCTGGCTAAAGCGGTGGTCATCGGCGCTTTTCCGGTAGGGTCTGGTTGTCGAAGCCAACTCCTGACTGGAAGGACCACCGATGACCGACGACATGATGCACCTGAAGGCCCTGGTGGAGAAGACCCCGGACGCGGATCTCCTGCGCGAGATGATCGGCTTTACCGCCGAGAAGCTGATGGAACTCGAGGTCGGCGCGGCGACCGGGGCGGCCTGGGGCGAGAAGTCCGCGCAGCGGACCGCCCAGCGCAACGGCTACCGGGATCGGGACTGGGAGACCCGCGCCGGGACCGTCGAGCTGCGCATCCCCAAGCTCCGGACGGGCAGCTACTTTCCCGGCTTTCTGGAGCCGCGCCGCATGGCGGAGAAGGCCCTGACCGCGGGTGATTCAGGAAGCGTACGTCCAGGGCATCTCGACGCGCTCGGTCGACGAGCTCGTCAAAGCGATGGGCATGTCCGGGATCTCGAAGAGCCAGGTCTCACGGCTGTGCGAAGAGATCGACGGCAAGGTGAAGGCCTTCCTCGACCGGCCCCTCGAAGGCGACTGGCCCTATCTCTGGATCGACGCGACCTACCTCAAGGTCCGTCGGGGCGGCCGCATCGTCTCGGTCGCGGTCATCGTCGCGGTCGGCGTCAATGCCGATGGCCGACGCGAGGTGCTGGGCATGGAGGTCGGCACCTCCTAGGCGGAACCGATCTGGACGGCGTTTCTCCGCACACTGACGCGGCGCGGCCTGCGCGGGGTGAAGCTCGTATCTCCATTGCGCACGAGGGCCTGAAGGCCGCGGTCACCAAAGTGCTCAGCGCCACCTGGCAGCGCTGCCGGGTCCACTTCATGCGCAACGTGCTGGCGCATGCGGGCAAGAGCGGCCGCCGGGTGGTCTCGGCCTTCATCGCCACCGCCTTCGCCCAGTACACCCCGAAGGCCGCCAGCGCCCAGTGGCGGGCCGTCGCCGATCAAATCCGGCCGCGCGTGCCCAAACTCGCCGCGATGCTCGACGCGGCCGAGGAGGACGTGCTCGCCTACATAACCTTCCCCAAGGAGCATCGGGCGAAGCTGCACAGCACGAATCCGATCGAGCGTCTCAACGGCGAAATCAAGCGACGCACCGAGGTCGTCGGTATCTTTCCCAACGATGCCGCCATCGTCCGGCTCGTGGGCGCCCTGCTGCTCGAACAGAACGATGAATGGGCCGTCCAGCGTGCTCGCTACATGACGCTGGAAAGCGTGGGGCGATTGAGCGATGATCCGCTCGTCAGCCTGCCGACCGTGGCACGCTGATCGACTCGGCCCTGCCGGACCGCACGGCGATCACTGCCGCCAGCTACACCACGTCACGGGACACGATCAATTCGACAGTTGTGGCGGGCGAAAATCCGACAGTCGGCAGCACGGTCTGGCTGCCGGCTGAGAGCGTAGCTCCCGGCCGGTGATTCCATCACCAGGGCGTCTCTGCGACGAGCGGAGGCGCGATGTTCGGACGGGAGACGCGGATGCTACTCAGCACTACCTGGAGCACGGGACGAGCAAGAACGCGCTGGCGCGCACACTGGGCGTCCATCGCGACACGATTCATCGCTGGATTCGCGACGGGGCAATCGATCGGCATCTCGATGGCGAGCCCGTGCGCTACGGGCCGCGACGACCGGTCGCGACCAAGCTGGCCGCGTACACCGCGATCGTCGAGGCGCGGCTCGCGGCGTATCCGCAGCTGTCGGCCGTGCGGCTGCTCGACGAGATTCGCGCCGCGGGGCATACGGGCGGCTATACCCAGCTGAAGGCGTTAGTGCAGCGGGTGCGGCCGACGCCGGCGCCCGCGCCGGTGATGCGCTTCGAGACGCCGGCCGGCCACCAGGCGCAGGTGGACTTCGCGGAGTTCCAGTTCCCGTGGGGCACGCGCTACGCGCTGCTCGTCGTGCTCGGCTACTCGCGGTTGCTGTGGTGTCGGTTCGGCCTGCGCCAGGACATGCGCACGCTACTCACCGGGCTCGAGGATGCGTTCTTGGCCTTCGGCGGTGTGCCGCGGGAGCTGCTCTTCGATCAGATGAAGGCGGTCATCACGCGTGACCTGCGGCTGCACGGCGGCACGCTCGTGCACAATCTCGAGTTCCTGCGCTTCGCGCATCACTGGGGCTTCATACCGCGCGCCTGCCGGCCGTATCGTGCGCAGACCAAGGGTAAGGTGGAGCGGCCCGTCCGGTACGTGCGAGAGAATCTCGTCTACGGCCGCACGTTCCTGAATGATGCCGATCTGGCGCAGCAAAGCGCCGACTGGGTCGCACGTGTGGCCAATGCGCGCCGGCACGCCACCACGCAGGAGCGCCCCTGCGAGCGCTTCGAGCGTGACGAGCGCGCCGTGCTGCAGCCGCTGCCGGCCCGTCGGTATGTCTCGCTCGTGTTGGACGCCCCGGCCGTGGCGCGGCCGCTCGCGCGGCCGTCCCAGCCCGTTATCGCCGTCGAGAAGCGCTCCCTGGCCGCCTACGCGCGGCTCGCGGGAGGGGCCGCATGAAGACGGCGCCCCTCTCCCGTCGTGACCGCCTCCGCCAGATGCTCGCCGACCTGCGCATGCCCGGGGCCCTTGAGGCGCTCGACGCGATC
Organism: Luteitalea sp.; assembly: GCF_022842525.1. Lineage (NCBI taxonomy): Bacteria > Pseudomonadati > Acidobacteriota > Vicinamibacteria > Vicinamibacterales > Vicinamibacteraceae > Luteitalea > Luteitalea sp. The sequence continues at coordinate 20,794 of NZ_JALHPM010000048.1, read as the reverse complement.
TTGCGCGACATCGATGGCGGTGCGCTGACGGTGCCGGACGCCCTCGAGCAGCTGCTCATGGCGCAGATTCAGCTGCGCAATAACCGGCGGCTGCAGGCCGCGATGCGCTCCAGCCGCCTGCCCGCCGCGAAGCAGCTCCACGACTTCGACTTCACGTTTCAGCCGTCGCTGCGCCGTGACCAGATGGAGAGCCTGCACGAGCTCGGCTTCGTCGAGCGCCGTGAGAACGTGATCTTCCTCGGCCCGCCGGGCGTCGGGAAGACGCACTTGGCGATCAGCCTCGCCATCGCGGCAGCGCAAAGCGGTCGGCGCGTCTACTACGGCACGCTCGCTGACTTGATCACCTCACTCGAGGCGGCCCAAGCGGCCGGTCGCCTCCAGAGCCGGCTGAAGATCCTCACGCACCCGGCGCTGCTCGTCGTCGACGAGATCGGCTACTTGCCGATCAGCCGCACCGGCGCGATGCTCTTCTTTGAGCTCATGACGCGCCGCTACGAGCGGGCGTCGACGGTGCTGACGTCCAACAAGGGCTTTGAGGAGTGGGGCGACGTCTTCGGCGACGAGGTCATGGCCGCGGCGCTCATCGATCGCCTCGTGCACCACTGTCATCTCGTCACAATCCGCGGCAACAGCTACCGCATGCGGCAGCACACCGAGCTGTGGCAGACGCTGCACGCTGCGCAGGACCCAGAGCCTGCCTCCCGCCGCCGCCGGCGTCAGGAGGTGGCGACGGCCTGAGGCTCGTCCCCTCGGTCGATCTGTCGGATTTTCAATCGGCGGAACTGTCGGATTTTCGCCCGGCGTTGACAGCACTACTCGGTTCAGCTCAGCGGTGCACGCATACGTGCTGTTGCCTCGGCAATTGCCCGCGCAAGTTGGCGACCGATTTCTGAGCTGTCCGCGCTCCTACCTGCCGCAGATCGGTCGCGAACTTTCCCGAGAGTCAGCGCTACATGCGCCCTATCCCGATCTGAGCAGCACCGCGGGGGTTGGCCTTGCCGGTTTCTTGCGGCCATGATCTGCAAGAGGCTTGCGGTCCGTCCCCAGTAGCCGAGGCTACGCGAACATCGTCAGCGAGGTCGTCTACAAAATCGTCTACACCGCATTTTGGCGGCGGCTGCGAAACTGCGAAATTGTTAGGACTTTGTGGCGCGCCCGGCAGGATTCGAACCTGCGACCTTCGGCTCCGGAGGCCGACGCTCTATCCAGCTGAGCTACGGGCGCGTATCGCGCAGGCGCACGCTGCCATGGGCAGCCTCGCTCTGCGAGCGCGGAACGACCAGTGTAGTCGAACGGACCACCGTGCGGCAAACCATCAGCGGGGCACGGCTGGATGGACGGCGCGCGGCGCACCTCATCGGAAGCGGCGCGCGACGAGACCGGAACGTCCGGACGTCGGATCGGTATCATGGCAATTGATGGCCGACACCCGGCGCACCTCCGCCTTCCTGCACTTCTTCCACACGGAGGCGGCCGGCGGCGTGGTACTGCTCGTCGCGGCGGTCGCGGCGCTCGTCGCGGCGAACTCGCCTCTCGCCGCCTGGTACGCCGGCCTCTGGGAGACACGGATCGTCGTGGGCCCCGACAGCCATCCCCTCGCACTCACCGCGCGCATGTGGGTGAACGACGCCGTGATGGCGCTTTTCTTCCTGCTCGTGGGCCTCGAGATCAAGCGCGAGATCCTCGTCGGCGAGCTCTCGAGCCTGCGCCAGGCGGCGCTGCCCTTCGCGGCGGCCGTCGGCGGCGTGGTGGCTCCCGCGCTGCTCTTCCTGGCCGTGGCGCCGGCCGACATGCGCGCTGGCTGGGCCGTGCCCACCGCGACGGACATCGCCTTCGCGCTCGGCGTGCTGGCGCTCGTGGCGCCGGGCGCGCCCACGGGCCTCAAGGTCTTCCTGGCCGCGCTCGCCATCGTGGACGACATGGCGGCCGTGCTCGTCATCGCCCTCTTCTACACCGCCCAGGTGCATGTCGGCGCGCTCATGACCGCAGCGGCGATTGTGGCCGGCCTCGTGGGCCTGAACCGCGCCGGCGCGCGGCATCTCGCGCCGTATCTCGCCGCCGGGGTGGCGCTCTGGTTCTTCGTGCACGAATCGGGCATCCACGCCACCATCGCCGGTGTGGTGCTGGCGCTCACGATTCCCACGCACACGCGCATCAACGCCGCCGAATTCTCGCGGGAGGCACGGGAGCATCTCGACGCGTTCGATCGCACCGAAACCGGCGACCTGCTCGTCCTCACGAGCAAGGGCCAGCAGGACGCGCTGCATGCGCTCGACAACGCCAGCAGCGCCGTCTCGGCGCCGCTGCTCCGCCTCGAACACGCGCTGCACGGCCTGAGTGCGTTCGTCGTGATGCCGGTCTTCGCCTTCGCGAACGCCGGGGTGTCGCTCGGCGGCGGCGCGCTCGACTGGACCACCGCCGGCGCCATCGGCCTTGGCCTCGCGGCCGGCAACCCGCACGGCATCACGCTGGCGTCATGGCTGGCCTGCCGGGCCGGCGTGGCGGCGCTGCCTGCCGGCGTCACGTGGGGGATGCTGCACGGCGCGTCCTGGGTGGCTGGCATCGGCTTCACGATGTCCCTCTTCATCGCCAGCCTTGCCTTCGGGCCGTCGCCGGCCTTCGACGCCGCGCAGGTCGGCATCATGGGCGGCTCGGCGCTCGCGGCGATCGTCGGTGCGGTGGTGTTGCGGCGGCAGCTCGCCGCGGCGGCGCACTAGTCGGGACGACGCACGCCGACGCGCAGCACCAGGGGCTCGGGGTGTCCGTCGATGGCGAAGCCACGCGCCAGCCCGGCACCCGCCTCGATCGGCGGCAGGCTCTCGCCGGCCGGCAGATGACGCGTGGCCGGCAGCGTGAACACACTCGTGAGACTCTGCGCCTTCAGCCAGGCGTCGATACGCCCCGCCACCATGTTCGTGAGTTCACCGGTGGTCGAGAAGATGCCGTCTTCGTCGAGTTCGTCGTCGCCACACCCGAACATCGTCGCCGTCACGGCCCGAGCGATCGGCGTCGGCAGCACGAGATCGACGTCCAGCAGGAAGGCGCTGTTGGCGGTGAGCGTCACCGACGAGACCACGGCCGGCGCCACCGAGTCGGGCGCGGACGGCGCCTCGTGCGCGTCGAGGCCGGTCATCATCCCGAAGACCTGCACCACCGAGCTCCCGATGCACGTCTCGATGTGCGGCGCCATCTCGCCGAACGCCGTCAGCGGCCCGGTCACGAACACGAACGGCTTCAGCGCCGCGGCCAGGACATCGGGCACGAACGGGCGTGGGATGGTCGTCAGGTAGGCGTCGGACGACGCGCCGGCGTCGCGCGTGCCCACCTTCACGAAGACCGTGCCCTGGGTATCTGCTTCGCGGATCTTGCGGATGAGCGTCTCGGCCGCCATGATGCCGAGTTGCTCGCCGATGAAGACCAGATCCACCGGCGTGCGCCGGTAGAGCGCCAGCGCCTCGGCGCCGGATTCCGCGGCGATGACCGCCCCGAACTGCGAGGCCACCGCCGTGAAGACGTGGCGGAAGTTGGCGTCGCCATCCACGAGGAGCGCCGGCGTCCCGGCGCACAGCCGCGCGTTCGCCTGGGCCGTGGCGGACGACCGGCCGCGGCGCCGCGCCAGCAGCGGGCCGATACGGTCGCGCACGGTCTGCGCGCGCAGGGGCTTGATGAGGTAGTCGGAGACGCCGAGTTCGACGAGCCGCCGCACGACGTCCTGACTGCGCTCGTGCGACAGGATGACGATCGGCAGGTCGCGCACGTCGTCGCTGCCGCGGACCGCCTCGACCACCTCCACGCCGTGGAGCCGCGGCAGATCGAGATCCAGCACGGCGAGGTCGAACGGACGGGTCGAGAGCAGGTCGAGCGCCTGCACGCCGTCCTCGCAATCGGTCACGGTGCAGCCGAGGGTGCTCGACAACCACCGCTTGATGACGAAACGTGCGGCCGGGTCGTCCTCGCAGACCAGCACGTGCATCGCTTACCGGTCCTGACCGGACGGACGTGCAGGTGAGGCCGCGCTGCACAAGGCCGAAAGCACGGTGCGCGCCTCGAGGTCGGCGAACGTACGCCTGAGCCAGAGCGTCCGCACCGTGGCGTACGTCACGAGCGATGTCTGGCTGGTGTCGTGGACCGTGGCTTCGGCGACGTGTTTGACCCACGGCGACACGTCATCGCGCTGTCGCACGAACGCTCGGCGGGCCAACTGAGCAGACACCATGCCAGCGTACCGGCTTGGCGTTTCCGATACTATCGGCGCGCCGGTGACGATAGCGTGAGAAGACTCGCCAGACCGACATCAGGCAAACTCCTAGCCGCTTGTTGATTTCGTCTGATTCGCTCGTCTTTTCGGTGACATCCCGGTAAGGTGTGTTACCGTCCGCGCAACGCGCATCGCACGTCGGCGCCGGACGAGCTGGAGGCGAGGGTGTCGAGTACACACGTCGAAGACGCGGCGCGCATGGAAACGCGGCTCGCCGCAATCCTGCGTGCCACGGGGACGGGGACGTGGGAGTGGACGATCGCCACCGGCCACCTCCAGCTCGACGACGAATGGCTCGCGGTGCTCGGCTACGGCCCCGGCGACCTCGACACCACGCTCGACGGCCTCTTCTCGCTCGTCCACCCGGACGATCAGCCACGCATGCGCCGCCGCCTGCAGGCCCATCTCGACGGCCTCACCCCGGAATGTGAATGCGTCGGACGTCTGCGCCGGCGCGACGGCACCTATCAATGGCGCCGCGAGCGCTGCGTGGTCGTCGAACGCGGCCCCGGCAACACGCCACGCCGCATCGTCGGCCTCGGCACCAACATCACCGACCTCGGCCAGGCGGGCGAACGGGCGCATCCCTGGGAGCACGTGTTCGACCAGACGCAGTTCGGCCTTTCGGTCACCTCGGTGGCCGACGACACGTTCATCGCCGTGAACAACGCCTACGCGCGTATGCACGGGTACGCGGTCGAGGAGCTGCTCGGGCGTCACCTCAGTGTCACCTGCGAACTGCCGGCCGATGCCCTCAGCGACCTCATCCGGCGCATCAATGAGACCGGCCACGTCGTCGGCGAGTACCCGCATCGCCGCAAGGACGGCACCACCTTCCCCACGCTCCACGAGATCGCCGTCGTGCGCGATGCACAGGGCACGCCGGTGTCACGCGTGGGGTTCGTGATCGACGTGAGCGCGCGTGACGCAGCCGTGGCGGCGCTCAGGCAGAGCGAGGAGCGCTTCCGCGCCGTGTATCGCAACGCCCCGATGGGCATCGCGATCGGCGACATCGACGGGCAGTTCCAGGAGGCCAATCCGGTCCTGTGCTCGATGCTCGGCTACGCCGAAGACGAGCTGCGGACGCGCCTGTTCCGCGACCTGATTCATCCGGACGACTACGACCCCGAACGCCGGCGCGTCAACCAGGTGCTCGCAAGCGGCATGCCCTCGGAGCTCTTCGAGATGCGCCTGGTGCATCGTTCAGGTGCCGTCGTGTGGGCGCAGATCGGACTCTCGGTCATTCGCGGTGCCACGCCGGCGTCGACGCATCTGCTGGCCCTCGTCGAAGACATCACCGCCCGGCGCGCCGCCGAGGGAGCGATGCGGCAGCGCGAAGCCGAGCTGCGCACGGCGCTCGAGGCCGCTGATGCCGGCACCTTCGCCTTCGACATGGCGACGGGCGCCATCCACTTCTCGGCCCGTTGCCGCGAACTCTACGGGTTCGCCCCCGATGAGGTCATCACCGCGGACAAGGTCACCACCTGCACGCATCCCGATGACCGTCGCCTCGTGGCCGATCGGTTCGACGCGACGGTGCGCACCGGCGCCGACTATGACGCCGAGTATCGCGTGGTCGCGCCAGGACGGATGCCGCGCTGGATGCACGCGAGAGGCCGCGCAATCCGCGACGGCAGCGGCGCCGTCACCCAGGTGGTGGGCGTGAAGCTCGACGTCACGGAACAGAAGCTCACGTTCTCGCGCATCGAGGCGAGCGAGGAGCGCTTCCGGCTGGTCGCGCGGGCGACGCGTGACGTGTTGTGGGACTGGAACGTCCTCACCGGCGACCACTGGTGGAGCCCGAACGCCGTGGAGCTCTTCGGCTACGACCCGAACGCCGAACCGGACATCGACGCCTGGCGGTCGCGGCTGCATCCTGACGACCGCTCGCGCGTCGAGGCGCTCCTCCTCGGCGCCTTCGCCTCCAGCGTCGAGACGTGGGACGGCGAGTACCGGTTCCGACTCGCCGATGGCACCTACGGCGAGTTCCTCGACCGCGGCCACGTCGTGCGCGACGCCGCCGGCGAGGCCGTCCGCATGATCGGCGCGATGACCGACGTGACCGAGCTGAAGCGGGCCCACCGTTCGCTGATGGCGGCTCACGAGCGGCTCCAGGCGGCGAGCCGCGACGTGCACCTGACCGAGTCGCGCGAGCGGGCGGCCCTCGCGCGCGAGCTGCACGACGAGTTCGGCCAGCTGCTGACCGCCGCCAAACTCAGCGCGTCGTCGCTGCGCGCCATGCCGCTCGACGGCCTGCCCGCCGAGCGACGTCAGCAGCACGACGAGAAGGCCGCCAGCCTCTGCGACGTGCTGGATATGGCGCTGCACGGCGTGCGCAACGTCGCCACGCAGCTCAGGCCGCCGGCCCTCGATCAACTCGGCCTGGCGCGCGCGCTCGAAGGGCTGGCAGCGCAGATCGAACGGCACGCCGGCCTCACCTGCACCATCAGCATCGACAAGGCAACGCGCGCCCGGGTGTTCGGCCCGGTCGAAGGCGCTGCCATCTACCGCATCGTGCAGGAGCTCGTGAACAACGTCGCCCGCCACGCAGCGGCGACGACGGTACGCGTCGACCTCACGACCGCCGACGGTCACGTGCACCTCGTCGTGACCGACGATGGCCGCGGCATGCCGCCGGACGAGGCGCGGCCCGCCGGCACGCTCGGGCTGAAGGGGCTGCGCGAACGCGCGGAACTGCTGGGCGGCCGCGTGGCCATTCACAGCCGGCCCGGTGCCGGCACCACCGTTCACGTCACGATTCCCGCAGGAGACGGCGCATGATGCCTCCTCGTGCCCGCGCCGGCACGCTCCGTTTCCTCATCGCCGACGATCACGGCATCGTACGGCACGGCCTGCGCGAACTCATCATGGACGCGTTCCATCCCGACGTCGTCGTGGAGGCCGATCGCGGCCGCCGCGTCATCGACGAAGTGCGCGCCCAGGCGTGGGACCTGGTGGTGCTCGACATCGGCCTGCCCGACATGGATGGCCTCGAGGTGCTCAAGGACCTGAAGCGCATCCGTCCCGAACAGAAGGTGCTGATGCTCAGCCTGCAGCCCGAAGAGCAGTACGCGGTACGGGCACTCAAGGCGCAGGCCTCCGGCTATGTCAGCAAGACGCGCGCCGCCGAAGACCTGGTGGCGGCGATTCAGACGATCCTCGACGGACGCACCTATGTGAGCACGACGCTCGCCGAACATCTGGCCCGCAACGTGGGCCGGCGGCTCGACGACGCGCAGGAAGCCGCGCTCTCCGACCGCGAGCTGCAGGTGCTGAGCCTGCTCGGGCGCGGCAGGAGCGTCAGCCAGATCGGCGATCAGCTGTCGCTCAGCGTGAAGACGGTGAGCACCTACCGCGCCAATCTGCTGCGCAAGCTCGGGCTCACCACCACCGGCGAACTCATCCGCTACGCCATCGAGCACCGGCTCACGGAATAGGCGCGGCGCCGGCCGGGGCTACGCCCCGACCACGGCGCGGTCGGTGATCTCGAGCGCCTTGTCGATGATGGCGAACGCCTCGCGCAGTTCCGCCTCGGTCACCGTGAGCGGCGGATTGGTGAAGAACGTGTGCCAGCGCACGAACGTGTAGAGGCCCTCTTCGCGGAAGCGCTTCCCGAGCGCCGCCATCTCGGGCGACGCCCCGGCGAAGGGCGCCATCGGCTCCATCGTCTTCCGGTTGCGCGTCAGCTCGAAGATGCCGAAGAGCCCGATGTTGCGCACCGCGCCCACCGACGGATGCTTCGCGGCCATCTCCTGGTGCAGGCCGCGCAGCACCACGCCCATCTTCTCGGCGTTCTCGATGATGCCTTCGTCTTCGTAGACCTTGATGGTGGCGAGCGCCGTGGCGCAGCCGAGCGGGTGGCTGTTGTAGGTCAGGCCACCGTTGAACTGCTTGTCCTTGAAGTGATCGGCGATGCCGCGCCGCAGGCCCACCGCGCCGAGCGGCACGTAGGCGCTCGTGAGGCCCTTGGCCATCGTCATGATGTCGGGTACGACCTGCCAGTGGTCCACGCCGAACCACTTGCCGGTGCGGCCGAAGCCGGCCATGACCTCGTCGCAGATCATCAGGATGCCGTACTTGTCGCAGAGCGCCCGCACGCCCTGCAGGTAGCCGTTGGGCGGCACGAGGATGCCGTTGGTGCCGCTGATGGTCTCGAGGATGAAGGCGGCGATGTGCTTCGGGCCTTCGAGCTCGATCACTTCCTCGAGGTAGGCGAGCGACTGCTCCGCCGTGTCCCACCCGCGCTGCAGGCCGTGATACGGGTCGAGCACGTGGATGACGCCGGGGATGCCGGGTTCGGCCGCCCAGCGGCGCGGATCGCCCGTGAGCGTGAGGGCGCCGGCGGTCCCGCCATGGTAACCGCGGTAGCGCGCCATGATCTTGTGCCGGCCGGTGACGGCGCGGGCGATGCGGATGGCGTTCTCGTTGGCCTCGGCGCCGCCGTTCGTGAAGAAGAAGACCTCGAGGTCACCGGGCGTGATCTGCGCCAGCTTGGCGCCCAGGCGCGCCCGCGGCTCGGTGGCCATGAACGGGTTGGCGTAGGCGAGCGAGGCCGCCTGATCCTGGATGGCCTTGATGATGACCGGATGACCGTGGCCGGCATTCACGCACATCAGCTGGCTGTTGAAGTCGATGTAGCGCTTGCCCTCCGGCGTCCAGAAGTGGACGCCCTTGGCACGGGCCACGGGGATCGGGTCCACCGCCCCCTGCACCGACCACTCGTAGAGGCTGTGCTGACGGCACAGCGCCACCATTTCATCTCCGGTCATTCCCGGCGTTGCCACGGCCTGGCTCATCACACCTCTCCTCACGCGGACGTCCGCGCGCACAATCCGTCCAAGTCTACCAGCCCGCTCCGGCGCCCGGCGAGGGAACCGCGGACCGGACGTTGCTGCACTCCGTGGCATGAAAGCAGCTAGGATTCCCTTCGACCCGCGATGTACCTCGCCCTTCTGACCGCGGCCGGCCTCGTCTCGCTGGTGCTGGCGTCCGTGGCCTGGCGCAACCGCCGCCACCCCGGCTTCAGCTACTTCGCCGCCATGGAACTGGCGACGGCGTGGTGGATCCTCTGCTACCTGGGCGAACAGCTCGATCCGGCGCGGGCGCGGATGTGGTTCGCGCTGAAGTTCCCCGCCATCGGCATGGTGCCCCCGAGCTGGCTGCTCTTCACGCTGCACCAGATGGGCGAACGGCCGCGCTCGCGCGCCTGGTGGCTCGCCTATCTCTGGCCGGCGCTGCTGCTGCCGCTCGTGGCCACGAACGACACACACCGCCTGTTCTTCGCCGAGGTCGTACAGCGGCACGAGATCGTCGGCCTGAACGGCCCGCTCTTCCCGTTCCACCTCGCCATCAGCTACACCTTCTTCCTCGTGGCGGCGGCGATGCTGCTGCGCGACTGGCAGCGGCGCGGCAGCGTGCAGAGCGGGCTGCTCTTCATCGGCGGCCTCATCCCGTTCGCCGGCAACGTCCTCAACGAACTGGGCAAGGCCACGCCGGTGGTCGGCGCGTACCTCATCTACAACCCGACGCTCCCCGGCTTCGCCTTCAGCGCCGTCTTCATCGGCTGGGCAGCGCTGCGCTACCGGCTGCTCGACCCGCGGCCGATGGCCCGCGACGCCCTCTTCGAGTCGATGCCGGAAGCGGTGCTGGTGCTGAACGAAACCGATGTGATCGTGGACGCGAACTGCTCGGCGGCCGAGATGCTCGGGACACCCGAACGCGATCTGCTGGGGACGCGATGGGACGAGGCCTTCACGGCGCCGGAGTGGCAGTCCATTCCCCACGGGGCGGAACACACCGTTGAACGGGCGTGGACGCGCGGCACGACCTCGAAGTGGCTCGAGGTGCAGCGCCACAACCTGTGGGATGCCCGCGGCCGCTCGCTCGGCCTGCTCATCGTCGCGCGCGACGTGAGCGCGCGGAAGCAGTTCGAACAGGATCTGCGCGCGCAGAGCTACCGCGACCGGCTGACCGGCCTCTCGAACCGCCGCTACTTCGACGACGAAGCGGCGCGCCTGCAGTCGAGCCGCGAGTTCCCCGTGGCGGTCTTCGCCTTCGACCTCGACGGCCTGAAACAGGTGAACGACCGCGACGGCCACGCCGCCGGCGACGAGCTGCTGCAGGCGATGGCCGCGTTCCTGACGCAGTTCTTCCGCGCCGGCGACCGCGTGATCCGCCAGGGCGGCGACGAGTTCGTGGTGCTGCTGCCATCCACCGGCGCCGACGAAGCCGAACGTGTCCGCGCCCGCCTCGGGGCGGCGCTCGACCAGTTCAACGGCACGAACGCGACGCCGCTCCGCTTTTCGACCGGCGTCTCGGTGGCGGCCGACGCGAACGACTGGGCTGCGGCCATCAAGCGCGCCGACGAACGGCTCTACGAGGCCAAACGCGAGGCCGGAGCGATTCCGGTATAGTCGCTCGATGTTCGCGCGTCTCGCCGCTCGCCGCCTCGCCCGTCCTGCCCTGCTCGCGTTCGCCCTGCTCGCCACGCTGCCGGGCGCCGCCGCCGCCCAGCGCGTGCGCCAGGTCATCGACGGTGACACGATCACCGTCTCTGGTGTGGGCGTCGTGCGTCTGCTGGGTGTGGACGCCCCCGAGAAGACCGGCGGCTATCGCCAGTCCGAGCCGTTCGGCGATGCCGCCACCAGCTTCATGAAGCGGCTGGTCGAAGGCCAGATCGTGCGGCTCGAGTTCGACGGCGCCGCGAAGGACCAGTACAACCGCACGCTCGCCTACGTGTTCCTGCCCGACGGGCGCCTCGCCAACGTCGAGATCATCAAGGCGGGCTTCGCCGAGACGTATCGCCGCTTCGAGTACAAGCGCAAGCCCGATTTCTTCGCGGCCGAGCGCGAGGCGAAGGATGCCAAGCGCGGCATGTGGGCGGCGCGCCGCACGCGAAACTGAGGCCGGTCGGCCCGCCGCACGATCCCGTTGCCGAAGCGCGACCGCCGATGTTATAGTCTGGGTTTGCCAGTCGCGTGTCGGCTCCCGCCGTGCGCGACCAGCGAGCGGTGACAGCCTTCGGGCGCGTCGCACTCCCCTGGGCCCGTAGCTCAACTGGCAGAGCAGCAGACTCTTAATCTGTTGGTTGAAGGTTCGATTCCTTCCGGGCTCACCATTCCTCGTTCCACTCGGAACGGCTTCGCTCGGAAGTCATCAGCAACACGGCGTCGGCCTGCGGCCTCGCCTTCCCGTTGTCGATTCCTTCCGGGCTCACCACTTCCCCACCACTGCAACACGTCAGGCCACTCGAGCGCCCGCATCTCCCCCGCCCGCAGGCCGGCCTCGCCGCCGAGCATCACCACCACTTCCGCCTGGGTGCTGACGGCCGCTGCCGCGCGCACCAGTGCGTCGAACTCCGTGAAGTCGTAGAACTCGGCCGTGTCGTGCGGCACCTTCAGCAACCGCACGATGCACGGCAGGCGATCGCCATGGACGCTGCTTCTCCAGGACACGACCATTCAACGGGAATGGGTTTGCTGCCGTAGTATTCATGGGTGCGACTCCCGCGTGGCTCGTCAGCCATCGTCGACATCGACAAGTTGACGGGGTATTGCCTGAATCCGGAGCATCCCGCGCGCCCACAGGGCGCAGCCGTCGTCGTCAGCACGTGGATCGTGCTGCGCGGCGAGGAGCAGCCCAGGCTGACGACCTGCTTCGTGAAGTAGGAGGCAACGATGCACACCTCACCACAGTTGCTCGATGTCGTCGCCCTCTTGGCCGACCTGCCGTCACACGGGCTGCGTCGAGGACAAGTGGGCACCGTCGTGGAAATGCTCGGCGGCGCCTGCGAAGTCGAGTTCTCGGACGACGAAGGACGGACATACGGGCAGGCCTCGCTCGTTCCCGAACAGCTGCTCGTCCTGCACCACCGGCCGACTCAGGCCACGTAGATCCTCGCGCCCTTCCAGGGTCTGGGCCGTGCGTCTACTCTGCCCGCAGCACGTCCGCTGGGGCCATTCGCCCGGCTCGGGTCGCCGGCCACGCCGTGGCCAATAGAAGGATGCCTATCAGCCCGAGGCCCGAGACGACCAACGGCTGAAGCTCGAGGTGAGCCCCCATCACCCACGACGAGGCTGCCCGCAGAATCCACCACGCACCGATCAGGCCGGGGACGACGCCGCAGACCGCGCGCCACGTCGCCTGTCGCAACACGAGCGTGACGATGTCGCCTGGCACGGCACCCACCGCCAGGCGCACTCCCAGTTCACGGCGTCGGCGGGTGGTCCAATGCACGGCGGCTCCGAACATGCCGGTGGCCGCCATGACCACCGCCACCATCGCGAACGCGCCCGCGCACTCCGCCAGCAGGCGCGTCTGCGCCGTGTTGCGGTCGACGAAGTAGCTGAAGGGGCGGGTCGTGAAGGCGAACGGAACCTGCTCACGGGCCAACAGCGCTGCGAGTGTAGGCCCGATAGCGGAGCCCGGCTGCGGACGCACGACCAACACGGCACTTCGGAGGCGATCGAGCCGGTGCGGCTGCTGAGACGCCGCCACATAGAGGGCGGGCACCGCCTCTTCGCCGAGCATCTTGAACTGCACGTTCTCGGCGATTCCAATGATGCTCAGTTCTTCGGCCCCACCGTCGTCGGTTGGTCGAACGAGTCGTTTCGGGAGCGAACGGTCACCGGCGAAGACCTTGTCGATGAGCGCCGTGTTCACGATCGCCACGGCTGGACGCCCGAACGAATCGCTGTCGGCGAAGTCTCGGCCCGCCAGCAACACGGTCCCCATGGCGGCAAGGTAGCCAGGCGATGTCCACTGGAACTGCACGACGCGGTCGCGCTCAGGTATCGCGTCGCTCTGCTCAGACGACACGATGGTCGTCATGTAGAAACCCTGCAGCGGCACGGTCTGAGTGAGCGCCGCACGCTCCACGCCCGGAAGGGCCGACACTCGCGCACGCAACTGCTCCATGCCGCGCACCGCGACGTCGTCGTCCACGCGATCAAGGTGCATCTCGACCGCGATCGTGTCTGGCGCATGCACGCCGGTGCCGTCCTGGACCAGCCCGCGATGACTGGCCCACAGCAACGCCGCAGAGGCGACGATCATCGTCGAGAACGCGAGTTGCGCTGACACCAATCGGCCGAGCCTCGCAGTGTGGGCTCGACCGGGCGTTCGGTTCGCGAGCGCGGCTGCGGCGTCGACGTCCTTCGCCGCGAGCAGCGGCGCGACACTACACAGCAATCCGGTGAAAAGGGCGGCGACCACCGCCGCCCACACGCCTCGCCAGTCAAGAGGCGTCCCGACATCAATCGGTACGCCCATTCCGCTCAGTCGCGCGAGGAGCACTGGTGCGAGCCACCAGGCGAGAACCAGCCCACACCCAGCCCCCGTCGCCGCGAGCAACAGGCCATCGGCCACAACTTGGGCAGCAAGCTGCCGCCGCGACGTGCCCAACGCCAGGCGCACGGCGAACTCGTAGCGCCTCCCCTCCCCCTGTGCGAGCAACACAGCGGCCACATTGCCGCACACTGCCACCAGCACGAGTAGTGCCAGCCCAAGCACAAGCGTCAAAGGACGTGAGTAGTACCGGGCTGGTAACGAGCCTCCCTGTGGTGCCGGCATCAAGGCGAATGGAGCCCGCAGGTATGCCTCACGGTCGCGCGCCTGCCGGTAGTTCGGCATCGTCTCCTGACGAATGGTTGACTGTGCGCGACGAAGGGCATCCGTGGCGGCCGCCACTTCCAGCCCGGGCCGCAGTCGGACGAAGACGTCGAGCATCGCGCCACCGGCCCGAGTGGTCACGAAGCTGGACGCGCCGCTCACGAGTGGCTCGGTGGCCATCGGCAGGACGAGGTCGAACGGACGCCCCACCTCGAAGCCCTCGAACGATTCAGACGCCACGCCCACCACGGTGAATGGCACGCCACCAACGGTGAGCGATCGCCCGACCGCGTCGTCGCTACCGCCGAAGCGACGCTTCCAGAAGCGATGGCTGACCACCGCCGCGGGGCCGTGCGGCCCGCCGCCGATCACGTCGTCGGATGGCGCGAGCACGCGACCGCGGAACGCGCTCACACCGAGCGCGCGAAATGCGTCGCCACTCACCCACACCGCTGACGCCGGGTCGGATTCCCCCGTCGTCGCAAGGTCGACCTCGGTGGTCTTGCGCGCGAACGCCACCTCGAAGACTGCCGCTTGATCGCGGAGAGCCTCCCACGCTCGGTAGGTATAGCCACGCGGTCGTCTGCGAGCGATAGCGTCGTCGTCAGAGAGCTGGTACAGCTCATGCGGGCGATCGATCCGCAGAGTCCGGAATAGGAGCTGGTCAACAATCGCGAAAAAGGCGTTCGCGGTGCCAATGCCAAGCGTGAGGCTGGCGATGGTAACGAGCGTGACCACGGGCGCCTTGCGCCAGGTGCGCCAGCAGTCACGGAGCATGTGGGACATGCGACCCTCCGGCAGAACGGAAGGCGCCACTCTAGCAGGCTTTTGGCCCAACAAGCACAGCGGTCAGACGTTAGTCTCGGTTCCGCGCCTCTCCTGCCGGTCGCGGCTGTCACGGCACCCCGATTCCCAAGGAGTTGCCGTAGTCGCCCTTGCCGTCGGGCAATGCGCACCGACATCCAGCGGCAACGTTAGGTTGAATGGTTTAAGGTTCGATGACTACCGGGCTCGAAAGAGGGTCGAGAGCGAGCGCGATTGAGTTGCGGCCCATGCGGAGCGCCACTAGTGATCCAAGTCGTCGCGAAGAACGCCGATAAGGTAACGTTTCGAGTGTCGGCCCGGCGTCTGCCGGTGTATCTCGACAACTGGGCGATCATCGCACTCGCGAAGGATCGGACCGGCCTGCGGGAGCGTTTCCTGAACGTTCTCAATCGCGGCGCGGATCTATTGTTCTCGGAAACGAGTGCGGCCGAGATCGTCGGGCCGACCGGGGCTTCGCAGGACGCGGTTCGCGAGTTCCTCGGAGCGATAGGCCCCAACTGGCTTCCTGTCGAGGGCCTTGGCCTAGCTGGCGTGATGGAGAGGGAAGCCCGTGGAGAGGGAGCGAACTCCTGCATCTCGAGTAGCCTGCTCCAGCGGTTCTACGCCGGACGCAGCATTCAGCTATACGGAGAACAGCGTCTCGACTTCGTTCCTCCGGGCTTTTTCGACCTAGGATTCTTCTTGGACTGGCTGGTCCCCCAGAAACAAGACATCGAACTGTCCTTCACACGCTTTGACGCAGTCCTCCGAGAACGACTGCGGGACCTGCGCCGAGCGTACGATCAGCATCGGTCTCGGTTCGATCTTGTTCTGCCACGAATTCCCTTTGATCCGTCAATGCCAATGACCTTCTGCTGGCAACACATGCTGCGCCTGCTGGTGGTTCAGGGCAAAGCGTTTCAATGGAAACGCGGCGACAGTGCTGACTTCTGCCACGCCCTCATGGGGGCTTCGCACGCCCAGTTCGCAACTCTGGACAAACAATGGCAACGCCGCATTCAAGCCCTGCCGCCTCCGAACTCTCTGGCCTCAATCTACAGTCAGCCTGAACTCGAGGCGTTCGTTGACGCAGTCGCGACCGCTGTCGACGCGTCCCCGCGGCTCAGGTTCCCCGGCGCGACCGAGATCTACGACATCCGAGGGTGACCTCCACCCGCTTCTGCGATTTACACTGATTCCGCCGCGCTAGACGCCCATCCGGAACAACCACGAGAATCGGAATGCCATGAGTGTCGACGCCGTTGCCCGGAGGGCCGCCGCCGAGTTGGTGCGTCAGCTGGCTTCGGGCCGCCTGACGAACGACGAGTTCGAGGAGCGGTGGCCGGCATCAGCAGACCCGGCGCTCTCCGCCGTCCGTGACGCAGCGTGGTTCCTCTACAGTGACCTGCGCACCTACAGGCTCGCTGGCGCCGACCGCTTGCCCTTCCCCATCCGTCGTCAGGTGGCGCGATGGGTACTCTTCCTGCACTCGGACCTTCCGTACGAATGGCCGGTCGAGTCGCGTGCAGCGAAACTGGCGCGCTCGATCGCGGGCCTGCTCACGATGGGCGTCGCGACGCGACGATGGAAGACCGCGCTGCAGGTGTCGGAGGACGCTGATGTGTGGCCCTTCTTCCGGCGTGTTGATTTCCGGCGAGCGTTACGCGCGCCGCGACTACTCCGTCGGGCGCATGCGGGGACGGCCCCACTGCGCTACGCTTCGGGCGAGGATGTGCGCATCGGGGATGTCGTGGACTACGACGGTCTCCGAGCCGAAGTCGAGCTGGTGGCGACGAGCGAGTCCACTGCGCCAGACGGCGAATGGCACTTCCGCTCTCACGGCGCCGGAGTGGTGCTTCTAGAACCGACGACGTTCGGACGTGTCTACGTGACGGACGTATCGAACGCGCCAGACTTGGTCCTCGTCAACCGGCGCGCCGAGCCGCCCACGTGATCGCGGCGTCTTCAGCGCTCTGAGAGCGGCTCACGCGTCTCCAGAATGTCTCCAAGAACCCGGTCGAATCGCGTCGACGGGCGCGCACGCCCGTCGAACGCGGAATAGTGGCTAACCCATTCGGAATCAACCACCTGGAGCCAGAAGTCGTGCGCCGTCCACCGGTTAGCTGAACGACGAACCCAAGCTTCGATTCCTTCCGGGCTCACCACGACAACTGCAATCGCCGGAGGATTCCCGTACCCACCGGGGGCTTCTGCCACGCTGCCCGGTGGCAGGACCTCGCGCCCGCGAGATCAGGCCGTCAGGCCGTGGCACGGTATCTGCTGCTCCGCTGGATGAAAGGTGCGAGGGTCGTTGCCCGGGCTCCTCCGGGATGCCGTCTCGGTCCTCGCAGGGTGACGCGATGCAGCGCCGAACTCGTCTCTGCCTGTCCCAGGGTGCCTTCGCCCGGGCCACCGCCGTCGTTCTCATCACGGCCCTGCTGGCGGGGTGTCATGCCCGGCAGCGCCTCGTCATCCCGACCGAGGCTCCACCACGGCAGGACGTCTCCGCCGTGCAGCCCGGCGACCGCGTGCGCGTGAAGCTGCAGAGCGGCGCCACGCTCACCTTTGAAGTCGCCGAGGTGCGGTTCGACGAGCTGGTTGGTACCAAGGGGCAGCGCGTGCGCTACAGCTCCATGGCGCAGCTGCAGCGGAGCCAGTTCTCCGCCGGCCGGACCGTCCTGCTGGTGGTTGGTGCCCTGGGGCTGCTGGTGATCACCCTGACCGGGATGGCGTACGCCTCGCTGGCGGGTGAGCTATGAGTGCCAAGGCGGCTCGTTCCACGCGCCACGGCGCCACGGCGCAACTGGTGGCGCTTGTCACGGTGTCGGCGCTCCTGGCCGGTTGCCACGTTCAGACGCGGGTGGCCCTGCCCGGTGACTCGCCGCCCACGCACACTCTGCCTGCCGCCACGGTCAAGGCTGGCGACGAGGTGCGCATCGTCATGCGCGATGGCACGCTCGTCGGCGCCACGGTCGTGACAGTGCAGCCGGACGCCGTGGTCGCCAGCGATGGCCGCCGCTATCTGTACGCCGAGATGGCCACACTCGAGATTCGAGCACTCTCGGTCGGGCGGTCGGCCGGTGTCGTTGCCGGCGTGATTGCCGGCACGTGGGCCCTGTTCACGTTGCTGCTGCTCGCGGCCGGGTGGCAGTTCAACTGATTGCGGCCGCGTGGTGGGTAGCGTCGGGTTCGCTCGGTACAGCCGGGCCGGGAGCTCACGCCCAGAAGCCGGTGACCTTCGCCACGCGGCCGTCGGCGTCGAACTCGAACACGTTCGTGCCTGCACCGCGCGCCGCGCCGTCCGGGCCCGTCGCCGTCCACTCGGCGATAGCCCGCCACTGACACTGCCGCACGACGCCCGTGCGTGCTACCCGCATGCCGGGCATGAAGCGATGGATGGCGGCCAGATGCGCACGCAGGTCGTCGAGTGACGTCACGCAGCTGTAGCGATCGTGAAACGCGACGGCAGGACTCGCCAGTTGCCCGATGGCGTGGTCGCGGCGGGCCGCGTCGCCGTCGTTCCACGCCTCGAACCAGCTGTCCACGATGGCCTCTGCCCGGGCCAGCACGATGTCACTGACACGATTCGCGAACACCGACAGCTGGTAGCGCCAGCCCTGGACGTGTGCGTCGCGAGCCGCCGCATCGTCGAACGCATGCGAGAGGTGCAGCATCGTGCCCTCCGGGTGTTCGTCGAGCCGGATCGTGACCAGGCTCGCCACCGGCTGGCCGCCCGGCGTGGCGTAGGTGAAGACGATGCGGCCGGGGGCGGCTATTTCGACGATCTCGCCATGCACCTCGACGCCGTTCGGATGGCGGATGAACACGCGT
This sequence comes from Luteitalea sp., assembly GCF_022842525.1. Classification (NCBI taxonomy): domain Bacteria; kingdom Pseudomonadati; phylum Acidobacteriota; class Vicinamibacteria; order Vicinamibacterales; family Vicinamibacteraceae; genus Luteitalea; species Luteitalea sp. The sequence continues at coordinate 2,292 of NZ_JALHPM010000048.1, read as the reverse complement.
CCGGCGATCTGCGGGTCGATCGACGAGCCCTCGCCCCACCACGCCGCCCACCTGGCCGAATCGGTGAAGAACGAGAAGACGGTGTCGCGGCGGGCGCGAATGAACAGCGCGCGATCGAGCTGATGTGGGAACGCACTCACGATGGCGACCTCCGGGATTTTCGATGACGACGGCGACGCGTTGCGCCGGGCTGTGGACCGCGGCGGGTCCCTGCGAGTTCGGCGGCCACCTTCAGCCGCCACAGCGCATCGCCCCACATGCGTTCGAGGGCGGCGCCCACCGAGCCGAGCGCCTCGCGTCTGACCCGGTAGAGCCGCCGCTGCCCGTCGGCGCGGCGTTCGACCAGGCCGGCGTCGAGCAGCACTTTCAGTTGCAGGGAGACAGCGCCGAACGACACGTCTGGCATGGCGGCGCTGATGTCGCCCGCGGCCCGCTCCTCCGTCCACAGCAGGCGCAGGATCTCCTGCCGCCGGGGCGATGAGAGCGCGGCGAGAGCGCCGTGGGTCACGCCGATATTTAAGATGAAACTAAAATATATGTCAAGCGCGGCGCGCCTCACCGCCCGAGGCCGACCTCGACGCCGGCGACTAGCGGCCCGCGAGGGCCTTGCGAATCGCCTCGACGGCGATCCTCGCGCGAATATCGACGAGCGCCTTCCCGTTCGCGACGGTGCGCTCGAGCGGCAGCAGCGACTGCCCGTTGATGGACGCCTTGCCGGCACCGCGCCGCTCCTCGAAGCGGATCTTGCCCGGGTCCACCGTGGCGATGATGGCATTCACGCTGTAATCATCGTGGATGCCTTCATCGACGGTCTTCGGCACTCCAAGCGATGCCCACGCCGCGTCGGCCGCCTCCCAGCTGTCGTAGTACTCGGGAATGAAGTGGATGGACGTCTGGCTGCCAGCCCACGCGGCCGCGAGCTTCTTCGCCACGTTGGCCAGTCCGCGCTGGTTGCCGCCGCTGTCGCCGATGAGCACGACATGCGCGAAGCCATTGGCCTTGAGACCTTCGGCTTCGTCTTCGATGAGCGCTTCATACGTCTCCGGACGCAGCTGCAGCGTGCCCGGCGTGGACGAAGCGGCACCCGGCTCGAACGGAATCATCGGTGCAACGAGGGCGTTACCCAGGCCGCGCGCGATGGCCTCCGCGGTGGCTCGCAGCACGTAGATGTGCTTGCCGGTGGGCACGTACGGCCCATTCTGCTCGGTGCTGCCGGCGGCGATGATGGCGGTGGTCTTCCCCGCCGCCATCGCGTCGCGCACTTCCATCCAGGTGAGCTCTTCGATCCACACGCTGTCGCGCGCCGGAATCGGACGCGGCGTGGTGAGATCGAACGCGCGGCGCGGCGGACGGGCGCCCTGCGGCGCCGGCTGCGCCGCCGCCATCGTGTCGATCGCCATCGCGGCGCACATCGCCATCCACATCACTCGGTTTGCCATGCGTGCTCCTCGAGGCCGCGCGGCCGCTACTGCGGCCTCGCGCCGGCGGCATTGTGTCACGCCCGCCGGTCCGGGAAGCCTGGGCGAGCGGCGACCGTGGTGCCGTCTTCCCCACACTGAGGTGGAAAGCGCTCACTGTGAGGCGGCGGCGTGTCATCCCGCCGGGCATCGCGCTTGCAGCGGCTCTCCGCAGGGCGAAGGCCCACCTGGAGGAATCGATATGTTGAGCGCCACTCTGTTGGCTCGAACGGCAGCCTGTGTGCTGACCGTCAGCGTGCCGGCCTGGGCACAGACCGGGCCCGCGCGCACGAACACCCCGTCGGCGAGCCGCACGGCCGCTGGCGCACGTACGGAGGCACGCGATGCCACGCGTGAGGCCCATGACGTCACCCGCCTCGGCGGTACGACGCGCTTCTATCGCGGGTCGCTGGCCTCGGCCGCTGGACTGCGCCGCATGTCCACCGACCCGGCGATGAGCGCGTCGATGCGGCGCCTGCTGACCGACGCCGGCGCCGCGGACGTCTCGGATGCCCTGCTCACCGCGCTCGGACGCGTGGAAGAGAACTATGTCGGCGTTGCGTGCATGGAGGCACGTCCTGAACCGGGCACCGTCGTCGAGTGCGACGTGCGTCCCGGTGAGTCGCTCGAGTGGATGGTGTTCCGTCCGGGCGGCGGTGCGCCTGCGGTCGTGCGCAACGTGCGCTGGGCCGGACGCCAGCCGTTCCGCGCGTATCTCGTGCGCGTCGCCGATCGCGAGACGTCCTACACCTTCCTGGTGCCGAAGGACTGCGGCAACCTCTCGCTGCTGAGCACGCAGGCGCTGGCGCAGCCCGCGTCCGTGGCGGAAGTCGCG
>NZ_JALHPM010000047.1:0-36884 GCF_022842525.1 Luteitalea sp. | reverse complement strand
TGGCGGGGGCCCCGGCGCCAGGCGCGCCCGTGGCTGGCGGGGCTCCGGACGTCGCGGGCCGGGTGGCGGGATCGCCGGCCGAGCCGGTCACGATCTCGACGCCGATTCCCTCGCGCAGCGCGTCGACGCCTTCGAGTACCACGCGTTCGCCCGGCTCGAGACCTTCGGTCACCGCCACCCGCTCGCCCTCGGCCGCGCCGAGCACGACCTTGCGGATCGTCGCGGTGTTGTCCGGCTTGATCACGTAGACGAAGGTGCCGAACGAGGCCCGCTGAATCGTCGCCGACGGCACCACCGTCGCTTCGCGCAAGGTCGACAGGTTCAGGTTGATGTTCACGAACTGGTTCGGGAACAGGATGTCGTTCTCGTTCGGGAAGACGGCGCGCAGGCGGATGGTGCCGGTCGTGGTGTCGATCTGGTTGTCGACCGTGCGCAGCGTGCCGGTGGCCAGCCGCGTCGTCTCGGCGCGGTCCCAGGCCTCGACGGCCGGGTTGCCCTCGCGTCGCATCGCCGCCAGCACGGCGGGCAGGTCGGTCTCGGGCACGGTGAACAGCACCGAAATCGGCTGCATCTGGGTGATGACCACGATGCCGCTGGCGTCGCCGGGGTTGACGAGGTTGCCGACGTCGACCAGCCGCAGCCCGAGCTTGCCGGCAATCGGCGCCACGACGCGCGTGAACGACAGCTGGAGCTTGGCGTTGTTGAGTTGGGCGTCGTTGGACTGCGCCGTCCCTTCGATGCCCTTGACGAGCGCTTCCTGCGCCGTGAGCTGCTGCTTGGGGATGAGCTGACGATCGAACAGGGACTGGAAACTGGCCAGATCGGCGCGGGCGTTGTTCAGCCGGGCGTCGTTCTCGGCACGGACGCCCTCGGCCTGCGCCAGGGCGACCTGGTACGGCCGCGGGTCGATCTCGGCCAGGAGCTGCCCGGCGGTCACGCGCTGGCCCTCGGTGAAGTGCACCCGAATCAGCTCGCCGCTGAGCCTGGGGCGGACCGTGACCGTGTTGATGGGCGTGACCGTGCCCAGCGCCTTGAGGTCCACCGCGATGTTGCGCCGCTCGGCCGAGACCACGCGCACGGGCGGCTTCTCGCCGCGGGGGGCCCCGAAGCGCCCGCCGCCCCGCTCCACGGGGGCAGGCTGACCGATGCCGTAGTACCAGACGAGGCCGGCTCCGCCGAACAGCAGGACGGCTCCGATGAGCCATTGGCCCAGGCGCGATCGCCTGGACGGGGTATCGACGGAGGTGTTCATGGGCGGGCGTCTTCCGGCTGCGGGTTCACTCAGTCAAGTACGACCGCCGGGCAGGTGACATATCCCGGCATGACGCACAGACCTCCTTGGACGCCGTCGGACGCCCTCCGGACACGGCCGGCCCGCGCCGGTCAGTCCGGCAGGGCGAAGGCCACCAGCGTGCTGCCGGCCGGACGGTTCGACTTGCCGCCCCCCGCCGAGATGACGACGTACTGCTTGCCGTTGGCCATGTACGTGCTCGGGGTGGCGTTACCGCTGAAGGGCAGCCTCGCCTGCCACAGCACCTTGCCCGTCTTCTTGTCGAAGGCGCGGAACGTCTCGTCCGCGGTGGCGCCGATGAAGATCAGCCCCCCGGCGGTCACGACCGGGCCGCCGTAGTTCTCGGTGCCGGTCGGCGGAATCCCCCGCGCGGTCAACTCGGGATACTCGCCGAGCGGCACCTTCCAGAGCAGCGCGCCCGTGTTCATGTCCACCGCGTTGAGCGTGCCCCAGGGCGGCTTGATGGCCGGGTAGCCCTCGCGGTCGAACCAGCGCTGGAAGCCGCCGAACGCGTACGGCGGCTCGGTCTGATCGTCTCGCGCCGCCCCTGCCGGTGCCCCCGACCCACCGTTGCCCCGCGTGTCCGGCGCCGGCTCGGTGCCGAACAGGTAGCCGACGATCGCGTTGCGCTGGCGCGCGCCGAGGCGATCGAACGGCGGCATGCGTCCACCGCCCTGCACCATCACCTTGTGGACGTACTCCGGCGTCTTCGGCCCTCCCAGCGCGTTCAACGCCGGCATGCCTCCCCGAACGTCACCTGTCCGGTCGGCGCCATGACACGCCGCGCAGTGCACCAGGTACTGGCGATGGCCGAGCGACAGCGGCGCGCCGTCCGGGCCACGCGTCGGGATCATCCGGTAGAACCACGGGATCTCGTTCACGTTGGCGTACAGCACGCCCTCGGGGTCGGCGGCTGCGCCGCCCCATTCGAACCCGCCGTCGGGACCGGGGAACAGGATGGTCTCGTCAAGGCTCGGCGGCGGCATGGCCCCCGCGTTGCCGCTGCGGGCGAAGCGCTCCTTCGTGAGCAGCTGCGCCATCGGCGAGATCGTCGAGAGGTCGTCCGCGGTGTACCGCTGTCGCATCAGCGGGGCCGGCTTCTCTGGCACCGGCTGCGTCGGCCAGACCTTCACCCCCGGGATGCGCGACGGGGTCGTCGGCCGTTCGTGCACCGGCCACAAGGGGGTGCCCGTGACGCGGTCGAACGCGAACAGCAGACCGTGCTTGGTGCCCTGCGCCACCGCGTCGATCTTCTTGCCCTCGTGGGTGACGGTGAGCAGCGTCGGTGGTGCGGGCAGGTCGAGGTCCCAGAGATCGTGATGGACGATCTGGAAGTGCCACAGGCGTTTCCCGGTGTTGGCATCCAGCGCGACCACCGCGTTGGCGAACAGGTTCTCTCCGTAGCGGTCGCCGCCCCAGAAGTCCGGCCCGGCCGTCTCGGTCGAGATGTAGACGATGCCGCGCGCCGCGTCGACCGAATGCCCGGACCAGTCGGAGGCGCCCCCGGCCGTCTTCCAGGCGTCCGCGGGCCACGTCTCGTACCCGTACTCGCCGGGACGCGGGATCGTGCGGAACGTCCACTTCAGCTCGCCGGTTCGGACGTCGAAGGCCCGGATGGCGCCGGCGACGTTCTCCGGAATCAGCCCGCCCACGATCAGCAGATCCTTGTAGACGACGCCCGGCGTGTTCAGGCGCACCGAGGGTGTCCCGCGCAGTCCCAGCCCGCGCCCCAGATGAATCGAGCCGTTGTCCCCGAAGGTGCGAACGGGGCGTCCGGTGCCGGCATCGAGGGCATAGAGCCAGGTGCCGGCCGACGTGAAGATGCGCCGGTTCTCGCCCTCGGCCCAGTAGGCGAGCCCCCGCTGCCGGTTGCCGACGGCGTCCTCGCGTTCGGTGCGCGGGTCGAAACGCCACCGCTCCTGGCCGGTGGCCGCGTCGAGTGCAATCACCTGCCGCGACGGCGAGGCGGTGAACAGCACGCCGTCCACGATGAGGTTGTTGGTCTGGAAGTCACCGCGAGCCTGGCTGCTCGGGTCGCCGTCCACCGGCGTGCCGGCGGCATCGAACGTCCAGGCCACCTTCAACTGGGCCACGTTCCCGGTGGTGATCTGCGTCAGCGTCGAGTAGTGCGTGCTGCCGGCATCGCCGAGGTACGCCCGCCAGTCCTGCCCGGCGCCCATGCCCGGGCCGCGCGACGAGTTCACCGCGCCACAACCGGCGCCGACCAGCAGCATCGAGACGAGAACGACGGGACGCGCGTGCACCAGGGGAGCCTCCGGGCGCCCACTATATCGAAACGGTCGGGCTGACTGGCCGGGCCAGCCCCCGGTCGTGCTGGCGCACTTGTGTAGGATGCCAGCCATGCCTGCCGACGCCCGTCGTCACATGTCGATGCTGCGGTCCTACACGCCCGCGGACCTGTTGACGATCGGCAACGCCGCGTGCGGCACGGTCGCCATCTTCCTGTGTCTCGAGCATCTGGCCGGCCAGGAGGTGCGCTTCCTGTGGGTGGCCATGCTGCTGCTGCCCCTCGCGCTCGTGCTCGACCTGCTCGACGGCTACGTGGCCCGTCTCGACCGCGCCCATCAGTCGCGCCTCGGCGCCGACCTCGACTCGCTCGCCGATGTGATTTCGTTCGGCGTCGCGCCGGCCGTGCTCGGCTACACGCTCGGGCTGCGCGGCGGCTGGGACATGCTCGTACTGACCTACTTCGTCGCGTGCGGTGTGAGCCGCCTCGCGCGCTTCAACGTGACGTCGTCGTCGCTGGCCGACGAAACGACGGGCAAGGTGAAGTACTTCGAGGGCACGCCGATTCCCACCAGCGTCGTCATCGTCGGGGTGCTGGCGCTGGCGTTGTGGCTGGGGCGGACCGGCGACGCGCTGTGGCTCGGCGCGTATCGCGTCGGCCCAGCCTGGTTCCATCCGATCGTGTTGCTCTACGCGGCCAGCGGCAGCGCGATGATCAGCGCCACGTTGCGCATCCCCAAGCCGTAGGGGCGCGTCAGCCCGGGCGTCTCACCCGCCGGCGACGCACATCGAGACGATGGAGACCAGGCCGGGCGCGCCGGTGTTGACATCGGACGTCGTGCACACGCGGGACAGCACGGCCACGCCGGTGGCCACATCGAAGCGCAGGTCGATCTGCAGCTGCGCCCCCGCCGCCGGCGAGATGGGCACGCGCACCAGCGACTCGCGCCCGTCGGCCCGGAGAATCAGCGACGTGACGGTCACAGGCACGCTCGCGAACTGGAAGCGCCCGTCGGCGTCCACGGCAGCCACGGGACCACCCGGGATCTGCACGGTCAGCGTGCCGGGTGCAGGACTGCCGACCAGGGTCACCACGCCGCGCACACCGACAGCGGCTGTCGCCGCGGTCGCCGACGCGCCCTGCGGCGCGACCGCCGTCGGCGACGTCGGTGTCGATGAACTGCACGCCGACGCGATCAGCAACGGGATGGCCAGGGGCATCGGTCTCACGGTGTGGGTCCTCCACGCGTTGACGAGCCGCGATCTTGCGGGACACCGCAGTGTACCGACAGTCACGCCGTCTGCAGCTCGACCGGCCGAGACGGCCGTGTATCATGCGCCGCATGCCGCCGCGTGCCCCGAAGGCCCCCTGACGTGAGTGGGCGCGCCTGGACGGTCCTGTTGCTCGAGCCCCCTGGACGCCAGGGATACGCCGGCGAGCCTGCCCTCGCCGACGAGCCCGCCCGCGCGCGCGCCATTCAGTGTCTTCGCGTCCTCTGGCCCCGCCAGCCCGTCGTCGTGGTGCCGTGGGCCGCGGATGCCGCGCCCGCCAGCGACGCCGCGGACCCCACACGTGCCGCCGCCGATGTGGACGACCGTGACGCGGACGTGGTCGTGCGGACCGCCCCGTTCTTCACGGACGCGAAGCGACTGGCGTTCGTGGGCGCCCAGCACTGCGCGCAGGTCACCGTCATCCGTGCCGGCGCGCTGCTCCTGCCGATGGCCGTCCTGCGCGAGGTCGCGACGCAGGCCCGCGTCCGCTCGCTCGACGTCGCGGCGCTGTCCGGGGTCCCGGGCGACGTCTGCTACGTCGTGCGCGGCGAGACGCTGGCGCTCCTCGCATCGCTGCCCCCCGTGCCTGGCACGACGACGGTGCCGCAGATGGTCGAGCGCCTGGTCGAGACCACGCCTCGCGGCATTCCCCTGACCGTTGCCCGCGTGGCCCCGCGAGAGGGCGCGTGGACACCGTTGGCCGCGGCGCTGCCGGTCTCGTTCTGGCGGTCCTCAGCCATCGCACCGCTGCTGGAACTGCCCGCTGCGCAGCGTCTGGCGTCCGCGGTCCGGCAGCAGCAGCGCGCCTGGGCGGAGGCGCACGCGGAGGTGCAGTCGCGACGCTCGGCCCCGGCATCCAGTGACGTCACCGGCGAGCGTCGTGTGCCGGTGCTCGTGGTGGTGCCCTCGCGATACCAGACGGGCGCGCACTCGGCATGGGCACAGCTCGTCCCGCACCTGCCGTCGGCCGAGGTCGCCTTCCTTGCCGGACGTTCGACGAGCCTGCAGGCCCTGCTCGAGGCACAGGGGTTCGGCGTGCACGAGGCCCCCGAGGGACTCGGCGGTCCCAGCGCGCTCGACACCGCGGCACTGCTGAGGGCCGTCGATGCCTGCCGCCCCTCCGTGGTGCATCTCGATGGAGCCGAATGCAACGCCTGGGCCGGACTCCTCGCGGCGCGGGGCGTGGCGGTGGTGCAGCATCTGCGGCTCAACGACGTCGAACGCTTCCGTCCGGCCTTCCCGTACGTCGCGGCGATCGTCGGCGTCTCGCGCCATCTGTGCGACGAGGTGATCCGGCGCACGAGCCCGTCGATGCGTGTCGAGCACATCCCGGATGGCGTGTGTCTCGAGCCCGAGGTGGTGGCGGACATCGTCCCCGGCATGCACGGTGAGGTGCGCTGCCTGTGCGTCGGACGCATCGAGCCCGCCAAGGATCAGATGCGCGTCCTCGACATCGTCGAGGCCCTGCGCGCACGCGTCGCGTGCCGACTCGTCCTGGTCGGCCCCTGCGGCAGTGACGCGGCGTACGGTGACGCGCTGCTCGAGCGCATCCGCGACGATGCCGCCGTCGTCGAGTGGCGGCTGTCCGTCGTGCCGATGGCGCCGCTGTATCGGCAGGCCCACGTGGTGATCGTGGCGTCGCGCAACGAGGCCCTGGGCATGGTGGGCATCGAGGCGTTGGCGGCGGGCCGGCTGCTCGTCGCCCAGCGGTCGACCGGCTACGAGAGCATCATCAGCCCGGACCAGCGCGACGGACTGCTGTTCGACCGACGGGAGTCCGCCGCCGACGTGGCGATCCGCATCGAGGCCGCGCTGGCCGACATCTCGACGTACGCGCAGGCGGCGCGGCAGACCGCCACCGCGCGCTTCGATGCGGCCATCACGGCCGATCGACTGCGGCGCCTGTGGGCGACACTGGCGGCCGACGGGACGCGCCTGTCTCGCTGACGGCTAGCGCGCCACCGTCACGCGCGCGAGGCGTCCCCCGGCCCCGGACGCAAAGCCCGTACGGCCGTCGGGCGCGATGCTGACCGCGTCGTAGCCGGCGCCACCCGCGGCGTTCCACGACTGCCCGTCGTCGACCGACGTGTCCGAGCCGGCCGGGCCCACCGCCAGCCAGGCACGCGGGCCCAGCGCAGGCAGACTGGCGACCGCCGAGCGGTAGCCGGACAGCCCGCGGCCTGTCGGCCGGTGCCATGATGCGCCGCCATCCGCCGTGACGGCCGCGTTGTCGGTCGCCTCGGACTCCTTGGTGTACACGCCGCCGACGACCACGCCGTGGCGCGCATCGCGCATGGCGATCGAGAAGATGCCCGTCGCCTCGCCGGTGGCCACGGGCGTCGTGGTCACGCGCCACGTGCGTCCGTGGTCGGCCGTGTGCAGGACCCGGGACGCCGTCGTCGCGATCCAGATGTGGCCGTCGCTGCGGGCGACGACATTGGTGCCACTGGCGGCGAACGCGCCCTCGTTGGGCAGGGCCGGCGGCAGGCGGTCGGCCGGCACGCGCGTCCAGGAGGCGCCGCCATCGCTGGTGGTGAGGATGACGAACTGGCCGCGGACCGCATCGCTGAACGCCACGCCGTGCGCCGCGTCGCTGAAGGCCAGGGCATCGAGGAACATCGCGGCATCGGCGGCGGTGTAGCGCAGGCTCCAGGTCGCGCCACCGTCGGTCGTCCGGTAGATGCGCGAGCCGTCGCCGGGCGCCGCGCTCATCACCACGGCGGTGGTCGCGTCCGGCGCGTCGATGTCACGGAAGTCGAGCGCGTCGGCGCCAGGAACCGGTCGGGCCTGCCAGTTGTCGCCACCGTCTGTCGTCCGCAGCACCGTGCCGCTCCCGCCACTGGCCCACGCCACGCGGGGCGACACCGTGCTGATGCCGCGCAGGCGGACGGTGACGCCGCTCTGCAGCGACGTCCAGTGCACGACCGGCGTCTGCGCCGGCGCCAGGGCCACGACGAGGCTGGCGACGAGGACGCCCGCGGGGAGTGCAGGATGCATGGCGGGATTCTGTCATGCCGGGAACCGGGAACCGGGAACCGGGCACCGGGGATCGGGACTCGGAGGTCGGGAGTCGGCGTCGGGGACCCGGAGTCGGGGTCAGGAGCGATAATGCAGGGCGACCACCGGGCAGCGGGCGCGAGAGCGGGCGCGGGCGCGGGCCTGGGCCCAGCCTCAGCCCCATGCCGACGGCAGGCGACGTGTCAGGAGACGAGACTGTGTCAGGACGATTGGCGGGGAAGCGGGCGGTGATCACGGCGGCGGCGCAAGGGATCGGTCGCGCGAGTGCGGAGGCCTTCATCCGCGAAGGCGCGCAGGTCATCGCCACCGATGTCAACGCCGAGGCGCTCGCCACGCTCACCGGGTGCGAGACGCGGGTGCTCGACGTCACCGATGGCGCGCAGATCACTGCGCTGGCCGCCGACCTGGGCGCCATCGACGTGCTCTTCAACTGCGCCGGCATCGTCCATGCCGGCACGATTCTCGAGTGCGCGGACGCCGATTTCGATCGCGCCATCGCGCTCAACGCCAAGGCACAGTTCCGGTTGGTGCGCGCCTTCCTGCCCGGCATGCTCGCGCAGGGGCGTGGCTCCATCATCAACATGTCGTCGGTGGCGTCGAGCGTGACCGGCGTGCCGAATCGCTTCGCGTACGGCGCCAGCAAGGCCGCCGTGATCGGCATCACCAAGTCGGTGGCCGCCGACTTCGTCGGCAAGGGCGTGCGCTGCAACGCCATCTGCCCGGGCACGGTGGAGTCGCCGTCGCTGCGCGATCGCATCAGGGCGCAGGCGGCCGCCAACGGGCAGGAAGAAGCCGAGGTACTCGCCGCGTTCCAGGCCCGGCAGCCGATGGGACGCCTCGGGCAACCGGAGGAGATCGCGATGCTGGCCGTCTACCTCGGATCGGACGAATCCGCCTTCACGACCGGCGCGGTGTACGTCATCGACGGCGGCTGGACGACGTAGGGGCGGCATGCGGGCATGCTGCCATGCCGACATGGCGAAATGCCGAAATGCTGGAATGCGGGAATGCTGGAAGGGGGAAGGGAAAAGGGAAAAGGGAAAGGGAAAAGTCAGGCGAACAACGCCGTGATCGGCTTGCCGATGCCATCCTTCGTGACGTACACCGGGCGTCGCTCCACGGTGTAGGCCGTATCGGCCGGGATGCCGAGCGCGTGGAAGATCGAGGCGTGCAGGTGCTCGACCGGCACCGGGTGCTCGATGGTGGTGCAGGGGCGCTCCTCAGCCGTCTTGCCGTAGACGAAGCCCTTCTTCACGCCGCCGCCGAACATCAGCACGGAGCCTGCCGCGGTGAAGTGCCGGTGCATGCCGTAGTGGCGCGGGTCGCTCATCACGGTCGGGATGTTGATGGCCTGGTCCTTCACTTCCTTGCCGACCTTGCCTTCGGTGACGGCGTCACGGCCGAACTCGCTCGCGAGCACGACGAGCGTGCGGTCGAGCAGCCCCCGGGTCTCCAGGTCACGAATGAGCTGCGCGATCGGCGCGTCGATCATCTGCTTCATCGCCTCGGCCCGCGAGTGCCCGTGCTCGTGGCTGTCCCAGTGGACGAACGGGATGTACTCCGAGGTCACCTCCACGTACCGGGCTCCGGCTTCCACCAGCCGCCGCGCCAGCAGGCACCCCTGGCCGAACTTGCCGGTGTCGTAGGCCTTGTACGACGCCTCGGGCTCGAGCGCGAGATCGAAGGCCTTCGCCGACGAGGACCGCAGCAGCCGATCGGCGCCGTCGAGGGCGCGCACCAGGGACTCGCGCTGGAAGTCGCTGCCGTACTGATGCACGGGCTCCTTCGCCAGCAGTTGCTCGAACAGCTGGCGTCGGCTCTGGAAGCGCGTGCCGTCGAGGCCCCTGGGGGGACGCACCGCGGAGGCCGCGTCCTGCGGATCGACGATCAGGAACGGCCCGTGCTCGGTGCCGAGGAAGCCCGCGGTGTGGAACGCCTTGAGCGTGCCGATCTCGCCGGCCCCTTCGACGGTCTGCCCGATGGTGATGAACGGCGGCATGTCGGGCTCGCGCGGCCCGAGCGTGCGCGAGACGATGGCGCCGATGTGCGGCATGGCCATCGGCTGCGGCGGGACGTAGCCCGTGTGCCAGTGGTACTGGTGGCGGGAATGCAGGATGAAGCCCAGGTCCGCGGCCTGGAACGTTCGGATGACCGTGCCCCGATCGATCACGCCGGCAATCTGCTCGAGCCCCTTCGTGAACTTGATGTGATCGACGGCCGTGTCGATCGTCGGGAAGGTACTCAGCACGGCGTCCAGTGGCACGCCCGGCGCGTACGGCGTGTAGCGCTTGGGATCGAAGGTCTCGGTCTGCGCCATGCCGCCGGCCATCCACAGCACGATGACCGCGTCCGCGGTCGCCGTCCGCGCCCCGGCGCGTCCCGACTGTCCGACCACGGCCGGCGCTGCGGCGAGCCTCGGCTCGCCACCCGCCAGCGCCGCGAGCGTCCCCGCCGCCGTGGTCCCGAGGAACCGTCGTCGGCTCACGCGCTCGTAGATGTGCCGTTCCTCGCGTGTCAGCGACGACAGCGTCGGATCCGCGGCGGCACGGGGGGCCGTGCCGTCGGTCGTGAGGGGCGTGCGGGTGTCGCGTGCGTGCGCCATGATGTCTCAGTAGAGCAACTGGAACTCGGGCTTCATCAGCACGGCCCAGAGGAAATCCGCGACGCCGGCGGGGGAGAGGCGTCCCGGGCGCGCGGGGTCGACGACGACGGCTTCGGCCAGCGCGCGCTCGTCGGTGGCGGGCGCTCGCCCGAGGGCCTGCCAGAAGACGCGGTCCACCAGCGCGCGCGCGTCGGTGGCCACGGGCGGCGCCGGCAGCGGGAGCGCACCGCCGGGTGGCAGCAGACGCTCGAGGTCGGGCGTGCGGTCGAAGACGAAGAAGCGCACCGACGGGTTCAGCGTCGAGCCGACCTCGGTGCGCGCGTTGGCGATGTCGACGCTGCCGGTGAACCGGACCACCCGCCGGCCCGTGAGGTCGTAGCGCAAGAGGGACGGCGCCTTGACCTGCAGCACGCGTCCCTCGTCGATCACCGCCGGTGCGGTCGCGTTGGTCGTGCCGGGCTGCTCCGCCACGGGCGTGAGCGTGGCCAGACGGGTCTCGGCGCCATCGGCATCGATCAGCACGGCATCGGTCCACACCGGCTGCACGCGATCGGGTTCGTTGGAACCGGTGTCTTGCACCACGAGCCAGAGCGTGCTGGTCGTCGAGACGTCGAGATCGAAGCCGCGCGGCTTGGGCGCCCGCCCGGCGATCGACGCGGTGAACCGGCTGTACGTCTCGGCTGGCAGGTCTCCGATGAGGCGCTGCGCACCGCGGGCCAGCCACTGCGTCAGCCGTTCCCCGTTGACCAGTTCGAGTGCCTGTGGAGTCGTCGCATCGTCGGGCCGCACCGAGATCACCTGGTCGCGGATCGGGCGGCCGAGCGCGCGCGTCAGCGGGCTCGAGGCGGCGCGCCATTCGCGCGCGTACACACCCACCGACCGCGGATCGGAGTCGCGCCGCAGACCCTGCGCCGGCACGGCGCGCCGCGGCACCGACGGTCCCGGCCACGTGCTCCATTCCCCGGTCAGCGTCCCGATCGCGTCGGCGAATTGCTCGGCCGTCAACCGGCGGACCTCGGGCCCCGTGAATACGTAGTCACGTGCCGACGGTTCCGCAGTCCGCGGCACTGCCGCCATCTGGTAGGGCTGCGACGTGGCGATCGTCGCAATCAGGTGCTTGACGTCGTAGTCGTGCGCGGCGAAATCGCTGGCCAGCCAGTCGAGCAGGTCCGGACTCCACGGCCGGGTGTCCATCTCGTCGGAGCTGGCGACGATGCCGTGACCGAGCAGGCGTTCCCAGATGCGGTTGACGAGGGTGCGCGGCATGCGGCCGTTGCGCGCGTCGGTGAACAGGCGCGCGGCGGTGGCGCGGCGGTCGTCGAGGGTCTCGCTGCGCGGCGTGGCCTGCACCTCGGGGAAGACGAACTGCGGCCCGGTGTACTCGTCGCGGGCGACGTCACAGCGGTAGAGACGGAGCTTCGGCTCCGGCGAGAAGTACGCCGCCAGGCCGAAGGCGTCCTTCAGCTTCCAGCGGCTGACGAAGCTGTCGTGGCAGGCGTTGCACTTCATGTTGACGCCGAGGAATACCTGCGCCGTGTTCTGCGACGCCTGCATCCAGGGGGTCACCGCGGCACTGGTCTCGCCGCGCCAGTTGACGCCGATCAGGAAGCCCTTCGGGTCGGTGTCCCGGGCGGGATTGAGCAGCGCCGCGACGAAGGCGTCGTACGGGCGATTGCGCCGAAGGGCCTCGAGCAGCCAGGGCGTGATGCTCTTGCGGCCGTCGCGCTCCGAGAAATAACTGACGCCGTCCTCGTTGCGCAGCAGGTCGTTCCAGAACGACATCCAGTGCTCGGCATACCGGTCGTCGTCGGCGAGCAGTCGCGTGACGAGTCGCTGTCGCTTGTCGGGCGCGGGATCGGCGAGGAAGGTCTGCAGCGCGTCCGGGTCGGGCAACAGGCCCCAGATGTCGAGGTAGACCCGACGAGCGAACACCGCGTCGGCGACGGGCGGCGGCGCGTCGGTCTGCTTCGCGGTGCGCGTCAGGTACGACGCCACGAGTCGATCGACCGGCGCCGACCAGGAGGGCCAGATGGGCGCGGGAAGCTCGGGTCGCGTCAGCGTGATCGGGGCATCCCAGGGCTGCGGGGCCGGCGGTGCCGTCGGCGTGGCGCGCGCCCCCTCGTCGATCCAGGCACGGATGAGGGCCAGCCGCCCGGCGTCCAGTGGGTCTTCCCCCTTGGGCATCACCGGGTCGACCGCGCCGGTCAGCCGGTCCATGAGCAGACTCCGGGCGCTGGCACCGGGACGGACGATGGCGCCGCTGCGCCCGCCCTCGAGCAGGTCGGCGTAGGTCGCCACCGACAGCCCGCCCTTGCGCGTCTCGCCGTCGTGGCAGTCGGCGCAGAACTCGTCGAGGATGGGCTGAATCTGGGCGGCGTAGTCGATGCGGCCCGCCGACGGCACGGCGCGCGCCGTGGCGGCCGGATCGACGCCGCCTGGCGGCGGCACGGTCGGCGGCACCGGCGATTGCGCGCGTAGCCATGCGGTCGCGAGCCAGAGCACGCTGGCGCCTGCGAGACACACCCGGGTCATGTGTAGGAGAGTACCCCGCCAGCGGTCGCCGTTGCAGCCTGACGGCCGGCCCCGCGTGTCCAGTTCAGCTTGTCGCGCCGCGGACACCTCCCTATGCTCATCGAGAGCCAGGCCGACCGTCTCGGTAGCCGGCACGCGACCACATGCTCACGACCGACTTCGATGAGGTCATCGCCGACCGCATCTGCGACCAGCATCGCGCCCTCGCGGCTCGCTGGTTCGAGCGCCTCCTCGGCCTGCTGCCGGTGGAGGCGCGCGACATCTTCCCGACCACCAGCCTGCTCGATCACGTGCCGGCGCTGATTCACGAGATCGGCGCCTACGTCCGGCAACCCGAGGACCTCGCGATCGTCGCCAACACCGCCATTCTCGAGAAGGCCCGCGAGCTCGGCGGCCTGCGCCACGAGCAGCGGGCGTCACTGCACCAGGTGTTGCGCGAGTACCAGATGCTGGGCGGCGTGCTCGTCGCCTTCGTGCTCGAGGAGATGGTACGCCTCGAGCTGGCGCCCACCCCGCGCGAGAGCGCCGGGCTGGTGTCACGGCTGCACGAGGCCGTCAACGCGTTGTCGCAGGCCACCGTCGAGACCTTCATCACGCTCTACACCGACACCATCACCGAGCAGACGCAGCGCCTGGAGTCGTTCACGCGCATGGCGGCCCACGAGTGGCGGCAGCCGCTCAGCACCGTGCAGTTCGGCATCACGCTGCTGCGCCATCCGCAGCTGGATGCGCCGCGTGCGCACCGCACGTGGGAGGCCGTCGAGCGCAACGTCGGGCACCTGATCGACGTCACCCGCAAGCTGGAGTCGATCGCGCGGCTGCAGGGGACGCAGGACACGCCACTGGTCCAGCGTGTGTCGCTGACCGCCGTCGCCCAGGAGGCCGCGCGGCAGGTGTTCGACATGGCGGCGGCCCGCGACGTCCGGGTGACGGTGGCGGAGGGCATGCCCGAGGTCACCGTCGACGTGGGGCGCCTCGAGCTGTCGATCGTCAACCTGCTGTCGAACGCCATCAAGTACGCCGATCCCGCCAAGCTGGGCCGGGAGGTGCACGTGTCCGGCGTGCAGGACGCCGACGGCTGGTGCCGCCTCGCGGTCCGGGACAACGGGCTCGGCATCCCGCAGGAGGCGCTCGCGACCATCTTCGAGCGGTTCACGCGGGCCCACGGCGGCCGCGACAGCCTCGCCTACGTCGACGGCCTCGGGCTCGGCCTCGCCATCGTCGACGACAACGTGCGGGCGATGGGTGGCGAGGTGGAGGTGCAGTCGACCGAAGGCACGGGCACCACCTTCACGCTCCGTCTGCCCCTTGCCGGCCTGGCACGCCGCTAGCTGGTAACGGCGCCGGGCCGTCCGGCGTAGTGGTTCATCGAACCAGTGCCAGGAGTCAGCAGAATGCCAGTGATGTCTTTCCTCTCGCGCGGGGTCCTCGCGCTCGCGCTGTCGGCCGTCGCCATGTCCGCGTCCGCGCAGACCGTCCCGGTCGTGGCCGAACCCTTCGAGCCGGTCAGTGGTCAGGCCGGCAAGGACGTCGTCTGGGTGCCGACGCCGCAGTCCACGGTCGACAGCATGCTGGAACTGACCAAGGTCACCGCCAGCGACGTGCTCGTCGATCTCGGATCGGGCAATGGCATCACGGTGATCACGGCCGCGAAGAAGGGCGCCACGGCGATGGGCGTCGAGTTCAACCCCGACATGGTCGCGCTGGCACGACGACTGGCCAGCGAGGCCGGCGTCTCCGACAAGGCCACGTTCGTCCAGGGCGACCTGTTCGAGGCCGACCTGTCGAAGGCCACGGTGATCACGCTGTTCCTGCTGCCCGACATCAACGAACAGCTCAAGCCGAAGCTGCTCGACCTCAAGCCGGGCACGCGCATCGCCTCCAACAGCTTCGACATGGGCGATTGGGAGCCGGACGCCCGCGCGACCTCGTCGCCCTGCACCTCCTGGTGCACGGCGCTGGCCTGGATCGTGCCGGCCAGGGTGGCGGGCACGTGGCAGCTCGGGTCGCAGACCCTGACGCTGACGCAGCAGTATCAGGTCGTGAGCGGCACGCTGGGCACCGCCGCCGTCACCGCCGGCAAGATGAATGGCGCCGACATCACCTTCACCGTCGGCGACCGCACCTACACGGGCCGCGTCGACGGTGGGGTGATGACCGGACAGGGCTGGACCGCGAAGAAGACCAGCTAGACCTGGCCCGCCTACACGCCGCCCGCTGGCTGCGCGTGGAACGTCCGGGCGTCGAAGCCGCTCGCCGCGCTCACCAGCGCAGGGCGGCGTCGCGACACCGCGAGCACCGGCCACTGCCGCGTGGTGGGCTGCGGCCGCCGCGCCAGCGGCCAGGCGGGCGGGGCGCTCGTCGTGTCGACGCAGATCACCGGACGATGCCACGCGTCCAGCGTGTGGCTCAGGCGCCGCGCCAGCCAGCGGCGCCGCACCCACTGCCGCCCATCCACGAACACCACGTCCGCGTCTCGCACTCGCGGTCGATGACCTTCGCCAGCCGGTGGCCGTCGACGACGTGCATGTGCGCCTGCAGGTGACGCCCCGCGGCCAGCTGCTGCACGCGACGCGCGATGGTCGCCTCGTCGAACGGGGGCGCGTACGCCAGTCGCAGCAGCGACCCTTCATCGATGCTCGGCAGCACATGCACCACGTGCAGCGCCGCGCCCATCGTCGCTGCGTAGTCGCAGGCGAGCTTCAGGTGGCCCCAGCCGGGTTCGCCGACGTGCAGGCAGCAGGCGACGCTGCGTGTGGGCCGCGCGCCCTTGACCGGTGCGGCGCCGATGGTCCACATGGGGCCGACCCCCGCATCGAGCAGCTGCGCCCGGATGGAGCTGCGCGTGAAGCGCGGCAGGCCGAGGGGCTCACCGGCCGGCACCATCACGAGGTCCAGTGGGCCTTCCGCCTTCAGCTGGCGTACGACGTCGACGGCGGTGCCGGCCACCACGCGCCGGCGACTGCTCGGATAGCGATCGGCTTCGGGAAAGAAGCTGCGCAGCCGCGCCTCGGCGCTGTCGACCTGCCCGTCGACAGGGTCCAGCGCATGCACGAGCGTGAGCCGCAGCGCCAGGTCGTCGCACATCTGCGCGAGGGCTGGAATGGCCCGGAAGCAGGTGTCGGAGAAGTTGGTGAGGAATGCGACCTCGAGCGGGCGGGCAGGGAACACGGGAGCGGACCTTTCTCAGTAGACGAAGCCGTCGACGGGATGTACCTCGGCAGGGGTGTTCCGCAGGCCGGACGTTTCACGGAGGTTGATTTCGATGGTGCGGGACAGCTGGGTCATCGGCGTGTCGTGCACCGTGTTCTCGAAGGGCGCCTCGATGTCGCGGCCGATCGACTCCAGCGCGATGACGAGGAAGCTGGCCAGCGTCGAGGCCAGCGGCGTCGCCAGCCCCATGCCGCTGACCAGCCCGAAGGGCAGCAGCAGGCAGTAGGCGAGGACGAAGACGCGCGGGAAGAACTCGTACTGTCGCGGCAGCGGCGTGTTCTTGATGCGCTCGCACGCGCCCTGGACGTCGCAGAGCCGCGACAGCGTGGAGTCCAGTTGCACGAGACGATACGAGTCCAGTCGACCCTCGTCGAACAGCACCCGAATGCGCCGGCCGGCGTGCATCAGCAGCCCGAGCGGCACGTTGCGCTGCGTGCGCAGCCAGGCCACGACGGGTGCGCCGACCATCGCCTCGAGCTCGGGGAAGGGGTTCTGCGCCCGCAGATGGCAGCGCAGGGCATGGACGTAGGCGATCTGCCACTCCACCAGGTCGATGGCATCGTGCGGCGCCGCCTCGCGCGCGGCTTCGGCCACCCTGGAGTGCGCCTGCGGCATGTCCGGGTGGCGGGCATCCACCAGGGTCAGCACCTGGCGACCGAAGGTCCGCGATTCGTTGACGAGGGCTCCCCACAACGTCCGGGCTTCCCACCACCGGTCGTAGGCGGAGTTGTTGCGGAAGGCGAGGAAGACGCTCAGCCCGGCGCCCATCATGCCCAGCGGCAGGGAGGGCAGGGCCAGCGCGGTCAGGCCGCCCTTGACGTAGAGGACGGCGACCGTGAGGTCGAACAGGAACAGCAGGCCGAGGCGTCGCGACACGGCGGGCCACACCCGGCGCAGCGGCAGTCGGTCGGTGACGATCACAGCTTCGAGCCTAGGGATTGCCGGCCCGTGTGTCAGCTATCGCGCGGGTCTCTTTCGCCGCGCCGACCCGTGACCACTCGGCACACGCTCGATAGGCGCTCGTCTGGCGCGAGGCTATCTTCTGGCCACCCGGAGGACAGGTTGTGGCGGGCTCTGTGCGGTGCGAAGATCCCGCGAGGGCCCATGGTGGGCCCCCGACCACTCGACATGCCCCTGGTTGGCTCCAGCTATCGCGAGCACGCTCGTGCGTCGGCACCGGTCGCCCCACCAGCACCGGGGCGGCGTCGGTCTGTGCCCTCCTGCGCCGGCATGCTCACGGTCGCGCTGGCGCTGCTGGCGTCGATCATGGCGCTCGAGTGGTACTCCAATCTCGACTATTCGCTCGGCATCTTCTACGTCTTTCCCATCGTCGCCGCGGGCACCGTGCTCTCGCATCGCGAGATGGTGGTGGCGGCGTGCCTCTGTGCGTTCCTGCGCGGCCAGTTCACGGCCCCCCCCTCGCCCATCGAGTCGTATCTGCGCTTCGCGATGGCCACGCTGGCCTATGCCGGCGTCGGCATGCTGATCGTCGAGATGACGCAGCGGCGGCGCCGCGTGGTGCAGGCCTACGAGCAGCTCCGCGTGGAGAAGGCGATGCGCTACCAGGCCGAGCACAGCCTGCGCCTGCTCGCCGAGTCCAGCCCCGCCGGCATCGTGACGCTCGACGCCGCGGGTGAGGTGTTGAGCATCAACCGCGCCGCCCTCGACATGCTCGGCGTCTCGTCTGCCGGTGACCTCGCGGGGGCGACCCTGCAGCAGCAGGTCCCGATGTTCGCCAGCGTGTTGCAGACGCCGACCGACCGCCCGATGCGCGCGTCGGCCACCAGCTGGGCGCGCCGCGCCAACGGCCAGCTGTTTCCGATCACGGTGTGGTTCTCGACCTTCGGCGAGGGACAGGGACGCTGCCTGGCCGGCATTCTCGTCGACACCTCGGAGGAGGTCCGCGACCGCGAGCGCGAGGGATTCCGGCATTTCCACGACTACAACCGCCTGCTCGCCGGCGCCGTGGCCCACGAGATCCGCAACATGTGCTCGGCGATTCGTGTGGTCACCACCAACCTCGGACGCAAGCCCGGGCTCGCCGAGGACGTCGACTTCCGCGCCCTCACCAACCTGGTCGACGGCCTCGGGCGCATCGCCTCGTTCGAGTTGCGCGCGGGGAGCGTGGCCTCGGTGACGGTCGATTTGCACCAGGTGTTCGACCAGTTGCGTGTCGTCATCGAGCCGGACTGGGTCGACATCAACGGCGTGGTGACGTGGCGCCTCGGCGATGCCACGCTGCACGTGCCGGCCGATGCGCACGCGCTGCTGCAGGTGTTCCTCAACCTGACGCAGAACTCGCTCCGCGCCGTGCAGGGGCGCGAGCAGCCCCACCTCGAGATTCACGCCCGACAGGACGTCGATGCCGTGATCGTGAGCGTCATCGACTCGGGCATCGGCGTCCGCGATCCGTCGATCCTGTTCCAGCCGTTTCGTCCGGATGCCGATGGCTCGGGGCTCGGCCTGTACATCTCGCGGGCCGTCGTCCGGACGTTCGGCGGCGAGCTGGAATACGTGCCGGTCGACCGTGGCTGCCGCTTCGATGTGATTCTGCCGCGGGAGTCCGCCGTGTCGGCGGTCGCATGACCCGCCCCATCTCGGTCTTCGTGGTCGACGACCACGCGCTGTTTCGCGAGGGCCTGCTGCGTCTGCTGAGCACCGACCCGCAGCTCGAGGTCGTTGGAGGAGCGTCGTCGCTCGACGAGGCCCTGACCGGGTTGCCGTCCGCGGGCGTCGACGTGCTGATCGTCGACTACGACCTGGGCGACGCCTCGGCGGTGGCGCTGGTCCGGCAGTTGCGCGAGCGGCAGTATGCCGCGCGCATCCTGCTGGTCACCGCCGGCCTGCCCGATCGTGACGCACTCGAACTCGTTCGCCTCGGCATCTCGGGCATCGTCCACAAGCAGCACTCGCCGGAGGCGCTGCAGCGCAGCATCCTCGATGTCGCCAGCGGCGCCGTGCACATCGAGCAGCGCTACCTGCAGTCACTCATTCAGTCGGCCGCCGACGCTCCGGCGCGTCCCCGCCTCACGGCGCGCGAACGCGAGGTCATCCGGTTGCTGCTCGAGGGCCTGTCGAACAAGGAGATTGGCAGCGAGCTCGGCGTCTCCGAGGGCGCCGTCAAGGCCTCCCTGCAGCAGCTGTTCGCCAAGACGGGCGTGCGCACCCGCAGTCAGCTGGTGCGCATCGCCCTCGAACAGCACGACGTGTTGTAGCGGTCGGCCCGCTGGGTCAGACGCCCGTCGTGGCCCGCGCCTGCACCTGCTGCGCCGCGGCCTCGCACACGGGATTGGTCTCGTCATCCGTCGTGACGGTGCACCCGAGGTCACGCAGCAGGCCATCGGCGACGTCGTAGATCCAGCCGTGCACCGACAGGGGCTGTCCGCGCTTCCAGGCGGAGCGGACGATGCTGGTCAGGCACACGTTGCGCACCTGCTCGACGACGTTGAGCTCGCAGAGGCGGGCGACGTGCGTGGCCTCGGTCGCGTCCTGGGCGAAGACGTCGCGATACTTCTCGCGCACGTCCTGGATGTGGCGCAGCCAGTTGTCGATGAGGCCGAGTGACGCCTGGGTGTACGCCGCGTGGACACCGCCGCACCCGTAGTGCCCGACGATCATGACCTCTTCCACCTTCAGCGCCTCGACGGCGTACTGCAGCACCGACAGGCAGTTCAGGTCGGTGTGCACGACGACGTTGGCGACGTTGCGGTGGACGAAGAGCTCGCCGGGGTTCAGGCCGATGATCTGGTTGGCCGGGACGCGGCTGTCCGAGCACCCGATCCAGAGGTACCTGGGGCTCTGCTGCTTCGCCAGCGTCGCGAAGAAGTCGGGGTCGCGATCCTGGATCTCGCGGGCCCAGGTGCGGTTGTTCTCGAACAGTTGGGGCAGCGTGCGCATCCCGCTACGCTAACGCATCTTGCGCGGCGAGGCACCAGTCGCTGCTCGGGATGGCCAAAAGATAGGGGTGCGCCCGTCCTCACGGTCGAGTCGGCGCCGAGCGGCGGGGCGCAAGGAGTTCCCGGGCGTTGGCGTCGATCACCTCGCACAGCCGGTCCAGCGGCAGGTCGTTGATGTCGAGACCGAAGGGTTCCTCGATTTCCTCCGCGATGATCTCCAGGCTGGCGAGCACGTAGAAGATGAACACCACCACGGGGACGGCGATGTAGCCGAGCGTGAAGACGAAGCCGAAGGGCAGCGTCAGCGAGTAGATGACGATGAACTTCTTCAGGAACGACGAGTACGAGTAGGGAATCGGCGTGTTCTTGATGCGCTCGCACGCGCCGCAGATGTCCATGAAGGCGGCCAGATCGCTCGCGAGTCCGATCAGCTGGTCACCGGTGATCGCACCGGCGCGATAGGCCCGGTGCACGCGGTCGTGCAGGAGCGACGCGATCCTGGCCGGCACGTGCATGGCGGGATCCCAGCTGTCCAGTTCGAGTTCTGGATGCTGCGTGGCGTCGAGGGCCAGACGCGTTTTCTCCGATCGCAGGTGTGCGGCCAGCGCCTGCGCGAACGCGGCAATCAGTCGGGCGAAATCCACGCGAATCTGCTGGTCGTCGGCCGGCAGAATCGCGGCGACCTTGATCGCCACATTCCGGCTGACGTTGACCAGCTGGCCCCACTGCTTGCGCGCCTCCCACCAGCGGTCGTAGGCCGTGTTGGTGCGAAACACCAGCAGCATGCTGATTGCGAACCCCATCAGTCCGTGCATGGTCGGCAGGTTGCTGACGAAGTCCTGCCGGGACAGGCGCAGGTACTCGGTCTCCACGTACCCAACGACCCACGTGAAGAGTCCCACGAGGATGAGGACCGGGAGCAGGGCGCGGAACGTGTCGGCGCGGTGGAGGGCGAGTGCAGCAAGCCAGTTGCGCGAGTCGTAGGTGATCATGAGCCGTACCGGCATTCAAACACAGGGGGACACACACAGCGACATGGCCGCGCGCATCGAGGACTACGCACTGATTGGCGACTGCGAGACCGCCGCACTCGTGGGACGGGATGGATCGATCGACTGGCTCTGCGTCCCCCGCTTCGACGCCGGCGCGTGCTTTGCCGCCCTCCTGGGCACACCGGACCACGGCCGCTGGCAGCTCGCCCCCGTCGACCCCGTCGGGCGGGTGACGCGGGCCTATCGCGGCGACACCCTCGTGCTCGACACGACGTTCGAGACGGCCACCGGCAGCGTCACCGTGACCGACTGCATGCCGGTCCGTACGGTGCGCCCCGATGTCGTCCGCCTGGTCCGCGGTGTGCGGGGCCGGGTGCGGATGCGCATGACCCTCACCATCCGCTTCGACTACGGCAGCGTGACCCCGTGGGTGCGGTCCGAGCCCGATGGCCTCTCTGCCGTCGCCGGGCCCGATGCGCTCCGCCTGCGCACACCGGTGTCGCTCGTCGGCGAGGGCTGGACGACCACCGCAGAGTTCGACGTGGTCGAGGGGGCCACCGTCCCGTTCGTCCTCACCTGGTATCCGTCGCACGAACCCGCCCCAGCGCCCATCCTGGATCCGATCCGCGCCGTCGAGCAGACCTGCGCGTGGTGGGAGGCGTGGGCGGCGCGCTGCACCTACGAGGGGGAGTGGCGCGATGCCGTGATGCGTTCGCTCATCACGTTGAAGGCGCTGACATACGGTCCGACCGGGGGCATCGTGGCGGCGCCGACGACGTCCCTCCCGGAACTGCCGGGGGGCGAGCGCAACTGGGACTACCGCTATTGCTGGCTGCGCGACTCGACGTTCACGCTGGCCGCCCTCATGCAGAGCGGCTACGTCGACGAGGCGCGCGCCTGGCGACAGTGGCTGCTGCGTGCCGTGGCCGGACGAGGCGACGAACTGCACATCATGTACGGCCTGGCCGGCGAGCGGCGCCTGCCCGAGCTCGAGTTGCCGTGGCTGCCTGGCTACGAGGCCTCCCGACCCGTGCGCATCGGCAACGGCGCCTACGACCAGTTCCAGCTCGATGTCTTCGGTGAAGTGCTCGACTGCCTCCATCTCGGGCGCCGTCTCGGCCTGCACGACGAGGACGGCGACTGGTACATCGAGCGGGAGCTGCTGACCAGGCTCGAGGCCGTGTGGGCGCAGCCGGACGAGGGCATCTGGGAGGTCCGCGGTCCACAGCGGCATTTCACGCATTCCAAGCTGATGGCCTGGGTGGCGTTCGACAGGGCGCTGAAGGACGTCGAACGGTATGGCTTCGACGGCCCGGTCGACCGGTGGCGCGAGATCCGCGACACGTTGCACCGCGAGATCTGTACCCGCGGCTTCGACACGGCGCGTAACACCTTCGTGCAGTCGTACGACGGCACCGAGGTGGATGCCGCCCTGCTGATGATGGCGGAGGTCGGCTTCCTGCCCGCCACCGATCCGCGTATCGTCGGCACCGTGGCCGCCATCGAGCGCGATCTGGTGCGCGATGGCTTCGTCGATCGCTATCGCACGAGCAGCGGCGTCGACGGCCTCCCGGGCGGGGAAGGCGCATTCGTGCTCTGCACGTGCTGGCTGGCCGACAACTACGCGCTGATGGGGCGCCGCGAGGATGCGCGGCGGGTGTTCGAGCAGTTGCTGGCGGTGCGCAACGACGTCGGCCTGCTGGCCGAAGAGTACGACCCGATCGCGCGTCGGCAGCTGGGCAACTTCCCACAGGCCTTCTCGCACCTCGGGTTGATCAACACCGCGCGCAACCTCACGCAGCGCGACTCGCCGGCGGGGCTGCGCGTCGCGCGCTGAGCGGCGGCGGCATGGCAGGGCTCATCGCAGGTCGATGACGCCCTGGCGTGCCTGACGCTCGAGGTCCTCGGGGGCCAGGGTGTGGGTGGCCAGCCGATGCGGGTTGAAGCGCCCGGTGGTCAGGTACCCAGCGGCCAGGCCGACCGGGACCCACGGCTGCACGGCCGCCAGGGGGATGGAGTACTTCTTGACGCGCAGGAAGGACTCCAGGACGCCGCGGGCACGCGGGCTGGGCGGGCGATGGCCCGGCACCTGTGGGATCACGAAGGCGGTCAGGTCGACGTCGACATGGCGCCTGCCGTAGCGGGCCAGTGCCCTGGCGACCTGCTTGGGCGTCGTCACGCCGAGATCGGCGATGAGGTTGTTGCCAAGGGCGCCGGGGTAGTAGTGGTCGTTGATCACGTCACGGGCGAAATCGGCGCAGTTGCGGAACAGCACGTTGAAGCGGTGGCGGTTCTCGCCGGCGTTGAGCGCCTCGATCAGCCGATCGTCCTGCGCGGCTGTCGTCGTCACCGAGATGGCCACGAACTGCCGGTCGTACGCCGCGCCAATCAACTGCCACCACCGCTGGTGTCTCGTCGCGACGTCGTCGGGGATGAGGTCGCGCAGGTGGGCTTGTCGATACGCCTCGCGAAGTGCCCTGACGTCGGCGGGCGTGGTCGTCACGGGGACGTCGGCGGCCTGCGTGACGCCGTAGAGATAGGGCAGCAGCGGCACGGCGGCCCAGTCGAAGTCGCCGACCTTGTTGTAGCGACTGACCACGGCCCCCACTTCTCCGTCACGGCAGCGCCGCAGCGAGGTGGGCGTGTCGGCACACACGCGGGTCAGGTAGACGCCGACATGACCGGTGGGATTGAACCCCGCCGCTCGCCCATACGGCTCGGCCAGCAGCAGCACCACGTCCGCCGCCGCACGGGAGGATGAGCCACAGAGCAACCATAGGAGGGCCAGGCAGACGAGGCGAAGCGTCACGACAGCATGACGATTCGTGGCGGACATTGGCCGTCAGGCCAGGGCCGCGGTGACGATCACCTGGGCTTCAGCGACGATCTCGGCCAGGTGCGCCGGGCTGGTGAAGCTCTCGGCGTAGATCTTGTAGATGTCCTCGGTCCCCGACGGCCGGGCGGCGAACCAGCCCTGGGCGGTGGTCACCTTGAGGCCACCGATGCCGGCGCCGTTGCCGGGTGCCGTGGTCAGTCGCGCCGTGATGGGATCGCCAGCGAGCGTCGCGGCCGTCACCTTGTCGGCGGTGAGGTGCGCGAACGCCTTCTTCTGCGCGGCCGTGGCCGGGGCATCGAGGCGCACGTAGTGCGGCGTACCGTACTGCGCGGTCAGTTCCTGGTAGTGCGTGCCCGGATCCCGCCCGGTCACGGCGGTGATTTCGGCCGCGAGCAGACCGAGGATGACGCCGTCCTTGTCCGTCGTCCACACCGACCCATCGCGGCGCAGGAAACTGGCGCCCGCGCTCTCCTCGCCGCCGAAGCACAGGCTGCCATCGGCGAGGCCCGGCGAGAACCACTTGAAGCCGACCGGCACCTCGAGCAGCGTGCGCCCGAGGCCGGCGACCACCCGGTCGATCATGCTGCTCGAGACGAGCGTCTTGCCCACGGCGGCGCTGGTCCAGTGCGGGCGATGGCCCAGCAGGTAGCGAATGGCGACGGCGAGGTAGTGATTCGGGTTCATCAACCCGACCGAGGGTGTGACGATGCCGTGGCGGTCGGCGTCGGCGTCGTTGCCCCAGGCGATGTCGAAGCGGTCCTTCAGGTCGACCAGGCTCGCCATCGCGTACGGGCTCGAGCAGTCCATGCGGATCTTGCCGTCGTGGTCGAGGGTCATGAAGCCGAACGCCGGATCGATGGCCGGGTTGACCACGGTGATGTCGAGCCCGTAGCGGCTGGCGATGCGGTCCCAGTAGGCGACGGCGGCGCCGCCCATCGGGTCGATGCCGATGCGCAGGCCCGAGGCCCGGATGGCCTCCATGTCGATCACGGCCCCGAGGTCGTCGATGTAGTCGGTGGCGAAGTCGCGGGTGGAGATGCACGCGGCGGCAATCGCCTGCGCGTACGGCAGGCGTCGGACGCCGGCGAGACCGTCGGCGAGCAGGGCATTGGCCCGCTGCTCGATGCCGCGGGTGACATCGGTATCGGCGGGGCCGCCATGCGGCGGGTTGTACTTGAAGCCGCCATCCTGCGGCGGGTTGTGCGACGGCGTGATGATCAGGCCGTCGGCCAGCGCGTCTGGCGTGGCGGCGTTGTGGACGAGAATGGCGCGGGAGATGACGGGCGTCGGTGTGTAGCCCTCGTCGGCCTGCAGCACCGTCGCGACGCCGTTGGCGGCGAGCACCTCGATGGCGCTGCGTTGAGCCGGGTCCGACAGCGCATGCGTGTCCTTGCCGATGAACAGTGGTCCGGTGATGCCCTGGCTGGCGCGGTACTCGCACACGGCCTGCGTGATCGCGAGGATGTGCGCCTCGTTGAAGCTGCGGCTGAGCGAACTGCCGCGGTGGCCGCTGGTGCCGAAGGCCACCCGCTGGGTGGCGATCGCCGGGTCCGGGACGTCGGCGTAGGCGGCCAGCAGGGCCGGAACGTCCATCAGCATGTCGGTGGGGACGCGCGTGCCAGCGAGGGGGTGGGCCATGGCCCTCACCATATGGCAGGCGTTGCGCTCACGACAAGGGCGAGGGTGGGAATGCCGCAATGCCGTCATGCCGCAATGCGGGCATGCGGACAGGCGAAGGAGGAAGGAGGAAGGAGGAAGGGGTTAGCCCTGGCGCCACTGCTCGAGCCGTCGCTGCAGCGTCGTCAGGTTCGAGGCGCTGGTGAGGAGGGGCGGCAGGTCGCGGGTCAGGTCGTCGAGCGACGGGACGGCGCCCCACGCGGTGACCCGGAACACCTCGACCACGCGGTCCGAGTCGATGCCGAGTTCGCGGTTCCGGCGGAGGAACCGCTGGCGCAGCATCGTCTGCCAGGCCTCCAGGGAGGCCGGCGGGGCCATGTCATGGCGACCGACCCACGGCAGCCATTCGGCGATCTGCGACTGGTGGCACCACGTCATCTCGGCGATCGCCTCGAAGGCCTCCTCGACGTCGATGGCGATGTCGTGGGCGTTGGCCCCGAACATGTAGCCGTCGTACACCGTGAGGATCACCGGCACCTTGCAGGGCGCGGACTGTGTCTCGTCGGCCGGGTACTCGGGCGTGAAGGCGTGCGGGACGTTGATCATGTAGGCCACACGGCGCACGGCCTCGGCGATGGTCTCGTGATCGTTGTGAATGCCGGCGAGCGGATCGGCGGCGAGCGGCGGGCAGAAGAGATAGTCCGGCTCGACGTCGCGAATCGTCTTCCAGAGGGCGGCCAGCAGGTCGGGTGTCACCTGCAGGCACGCCTCGCGCGGCGGCTCACCGTTCGGCAGGCGCAGCACGTCGACGCTGTAGTGGCCGATGCGCGCCGAGGCGGCCTGTTCCTCGAGGCGCAGGCGGCCGGTCTCCTCGCGGGTGCGGGCGTGATGGCCGGCCTTGCCATCGGTGCAGACGACCACGCGGGCCTCGAAGGCGTCGCCGAGCCTGCGGCGCCAGCGTTCGAAGGTGCCGGCGGCGGTGAATTCGTAGTCGTCGAAGTGCGCGTGGAGGAACAGGACCTTCATCTGGCAGACACACTAGCAGAGACGGCCGATCCCGTAGTATCACGACATGCTCGAGACCCTTTCGACATGGCCCGCGGTGTGGCAGGCGCTGGCCGCCACGACGTTCACATGGGGACTGACCGCGATCGGGGCAGGCGCCGTCTTCTTCTTCAAGGACGTCAGCCCCAAGGCGCTCGACGCCTCGCTGGGCTTCACCGCCGGCGTCATGATCGCGGCAAGCTTCTGGTCGCTGCTCAACCCCGCCATCGCCCTCTCGGAGGAGATGGGCATGGTCAAGTGGGTCCCGCCGCTCATCGGGTTCCTGGCCGGCGCGTTCTCCATGCGGCTGGTCGATTACCTGTTGCCCCACGTCCACCTCTTCGGTCAGGTCGAGGAGGCCGAGGGCGTCACGACGCGCTGGCGCAAGACCACGCTGCTGGTGCTGGCCATCACCCTGCACAACATCCCGGAAGGGCTGGCCATCGGCGTGGCCTTCGGGGCGGTCGCGGCCGGCTTCGACTCGGCCAGCTTCCCCGCGGCGGTCGCGCTGGCCATCGGCATCGGCATCCAGAACTGTCCCGAGGGCACGGCGGTGTCCGTCCCGCTGCGGCGCGAGGGCCTGTCGCGCCTGAAGGCCTGGTGGTACGGGCAACTCTCGGCCACGGTCGAGCCGGTCGCGGCCGTGGTCGGCGCGCTGGCGGTGATGACCATGCGGCCCATCCTCCCGTACGCCCTGGCCTTCGCCGCCGGGGCCATGATCTTCGTCGTGGTCGAGGAAGTCATTCCCGAGTCGCAGCGCGGCGGCAACAGCGATCTGGCGACGCTTGGCGCGATGGTCGGCTTTGCCGTGATGATGACGCTCGACGTGGCGCTGGGGTAGCGCGCACCGGCTACGAGATCTCGGTGCCGATGCGATCCATCGCCTGCTGCAGGCGTCCCCGATCGTCCGCGAGAGTGTCGAGCGGCAGCGCGAACAGGGCCTCGATGCGCGCACGCAGGATCCTGTAGGCGGTCACGAACGCCGCATCGACGACCTCGTCCGTGCCGGTGACGTGCGCCGGGTCCTCGACGCCCCAGTGCGTGCGCAGGACCGGACCGAGATACGCCGGGCAGGTCTCACCGGCCGCGCTCGCACACACCGTGATCACGACGTCTGGGGTGACCGGCAGTCCGTCCCACGACTTGCTGTGCAGCCCCTCGGTGCTGATGCCCTCGCGCTGCAGCAGCGCCAGCGACCGCGGATGCACGGTGCCGGTCGGGCGACTGCCCGCGCTCATCGCGCGCCAGCCGTCGGGGGCGAGGTGGTTGAAGGTGGCCTCGCCGAGAATCGACCGGCACGAGTTGCCGGTGCAGAGGAACAGGACGTTCACGACAGCACTCCCTGGGGCTCGGGGAACCAGTGGCGGGTGCGGGTGCACACCGCACAGACCGACAGCATCACGGGCACTTCGATCAGCACGCCGACCACCGTCGCGAGCGCCGCACCCGACTCGGGCCCGAACAGCGCGATGGCCGTGGCCACGGCCAGCTCGAAGAAGTTGCTGGCGCCGATCAGCGCCCCCGGCGCCGCGATGGCGTATTCGACGCGAAACAGCCGCATGAGCCCGTAGGTCAATGAGGCGTTGAAGTAGACCTGCAGGAGGATCGGCACGGCGATGAGCGCGACGTGCAGCGGCTTGCCGGTGATGTTGTCGGCCTGGAAGGCGAAGATGGAGATCAGCGTCGCCAGCAGGGCGACCATGCTCACCGACGAGAAACGCGGCAGCAGCACCTGGTCGAACCACGCACGGCCCCGCGTGCGGACGAACCACTGGCGCAGCAGCACGCCGGCCACCAGCGGGATCACGATGAAGACCAGCACCGAGTACAGCAGGACCTGGAACGGCACCACGAGCGAGGAGGCACCGCTCACCAGGTAGCGCACGATGGGAGCGAACAGCACCAGCATCAGCAGGTCGTTGACCGAGACCTGGACGAGCGTGTAGGCCGGGTCGCCATCGGAGAGGTGGCTCCACACGAACACCATGGCGGTACACGGCGCCGCGGCGAGGATGATGCAGCCGGCGATGTACTGGTCGGCATCGGCGCTGCTGATCCAGCCACTGAAGAGGACGCGGAAGAACAGCCAGGCGATCAGCGCCATCGAGAACGGCTTCACGAGCCAGTTCACGACCAGCGTCACGAACAGGCCGCGCGGCCGCCGGCCAACGCCGCGGATCGCCGCGAAGTCGACCTTCATCATCATCGGCGTGATCATCAGCCAGATCAGCACCGCGATCGGGATGTTGATCTGACTGCCGCTGCCGAACTCCAGGCTGCGCAACGTGTCCATCACGCCGGGGGCCGCCTTGCCGAGCAGCACACCCGCGATCATGCAGATGCCGACCCAGAGGCTCAGATAGCGTTCGAAGACACTCATGCTCGTGGTTCCCGGCGCTACAGCGCCTGCAACAGGGACTTCAGGCGTCGCAGCGCGGCGGGTGCGATGCAGTAGCCGATGCGCGGCCCGCGCTCGTTGGTGACGACCAGGCCGGCCGCCTTCAACACCCGCAGATGCTCGGACACGGTCGATTGCGCCAGCGGCAGTTCATCGACGATGTGACTGCACATGCGCGCGTCCTTGCGCGCCAGCATCCGGACGATGCGGACGCGGACCGGGTGGGCGAGGGCCTTGGCCAGACCGGCCAGTTCCTCGTCGGCCTCGGGCGAGTCTGCCGGGGCGAGACCTGTGTCTGCCGTCGTCGTCGCCGGTGGGCAACAGAGGGTGTCAGTGGGGGCGCGTCGGGGCATCTGTCATCGCCAATCGTCGATTGACGATAGCTCGGACCCGCGACACCGTCAAGCGGACGAGGTGGCCGGACGTGAGCAGTCGCAGGCCGTGGCCTGGCGGGCATGGCACCCGCGGCGCGACTCTGCTGTATGCGTTCTGAACAGGCGTCGTCGCTCGCACCAGGCACGAGTCGTCGAGCGACCGCAATCCGGTGCGGCGGGCGCGACGCCCGCCAGTATGCCTGGCGGTGACCGCTACGTGATCACGCCCAGCAACAGGTAGATCACGATGCCGCCGATGAGTCCGAAGCCAAGCAGCTTGGCCAGTGCGTATGCGCCGAGGAGTCTGAACATGTCCGGGCCATTTGCAAGGGCGGTGCCGACGCCGCCCGCGCCCGGCTCAGGACGTCAGCCGCGCCTTCACCTTCGCGGTGGCCGCCTTCACCGATCGGCCGCGACGATGCAGGTCTGCCCAGACGTCGCCGAGGGCATCCACGCGTGCCGGCATCGTGCGCAGCGTGAACGAGCCCGGGCTCACCGTCCCCGACGCCACCTCGTCCCACGTGCACGGGGCCGACACCGGCGCACCGGGCTTCGCGCGTACCGTGTACGCCGCCGCGAACGTCGCGCTGTAGCCGTTGCGACCCGTGTCCACGTAGATGCGCCCGGCGCGGTCGGCCTTGCTGAACTCCTGCGTCAGCGTGTCTGGGCTGAGGCGGACCGCCAGGGTGCCAACGGCATCGGCGAACCATGCCGCCTCTCCCGTGGTGGCGTTGCCGTCCAGCGGCACGACGATGTGGAAGCCCTTCGAGCCGGTGGTCTTGATCCACGACGGCAAGCCGAGCGTGTCGAGCAGGTCACGCAACGCCAGCGCCGCCCGCCGCACTGCCGCCGGATCATCGTCGCCGGACGGATCGAGGTCGAAGACACACAGGTCCGGGCGATCCAGGTCAGGCAGTCGGGAGGTCCACACGTGCTGCGTGATCGTGTTCTGGTTGGCCACCCACTGCAGCGCGGCCTCGTCGTTGACGACGGCATGGTGCACGACGCCGTCCTTCTTCGGCACCTCGACGCGCGGCAACCACGCAGGGAATCCCTTCGACACATCCTTCTGCCAGAAGCCCTTGGCGGCGATGCCGCCCGGATAGCGTTCCATCGTCAACGGCCGCCCGCGCAGGTGCGGCAGGATGACGGGCGCCATCACCTCGTAGTAGGCCGCCACCTCGCCCTTCGTGATGCCGTCGTCGGGAAACAGGACCTTGTCGGGATGCGTGATCACGGCTCCTCCCTGACGACGTCGCGCGGGGCCTTGTCGGCACGGACCCCGATCAGCCGAGGGTGACGCAGCTTGTCGTTGTCGGTCCACTCGAGGAACGACACCTGTACGACGATGCGTGGCGTCACCCAGTGTGTCCGCAGCCGCGGCAGGCCCACCGCCCGCGTGAACGGGCTGGCCTCGACTTCGATCGCGTCGAGGCGACGTCGCAGGTCGAGCAGCAGGGCCGTGTCGAAGCCCGTGCCGATCTTGCCGGCGAACACGAGGTCCGTGCCGTCGTGGTACCCGATCAGCAGCGCACCGAGGCCGACACGGGCACCCTGCGGCTCGGTGAAGCCACCGACGACGAACTCCTGCGAGCGCTCGCACTTCATCTTGAGCCAGTGCTTCGAGCGGCGGTGCTCGTAGGGGGAGCCGCGACGCTTGGCGATGACGCCCTCCCAGCCTTCGCGCCTCGCGCGGTCCCACGGGTCGGCATCGTCGAGCAGGTCCACCCGCTGCAGCGGTGCCTCGAGCGGGAGGGCCTGCAGCCGGGCGCGTCGTTCCTCGAGGGGCCGCGTCGTCAACGGCTCGCCGTCCAGCCACAGGATATCGAAGACGTGGTAACCGCTGAGCCCGTCCCAAGCGACTTCGCCGTCGAGGATCGCGTCGTGGACGGGCAACCGCGCGATCGCCCCGGCCACGCCGGGCAGGTGCTGGGGCAGGCGGTTGCGGGAGTAGAGCCGCACGTCGTCGCCGCGCTTGTAGGCCAGCAGACGGATGCCATCGAACTTGCGTTCGAAGAGCCACTCCTCACCCGCGCCGAACCGCTCCTGTGTGAGCGTGGCGGCCATCGGCTCGAGCCAGTCGGGCATCTCGGCGGCAGTGGGCGGCAGAATGCCCAAGTCTAGCGCGCCGGCTATCTGTCGAGCGGTGTGACCTCGACCGTGCGGAAGTGGATCTCGCCGCCCTCGGACTGCAGGGCGATGCGGCCGGGCATCACCTGCGCGCCCGTCACCTCGTTGACCGCGCGTCCGTTCATGACAACGGTGATCGAGGGGCCGTCGACGGTGATCTCGTAGCGGTTCCACTCGCCTTCGGGCTTCTCGGCAGCCGCCAGCGCGCTGAAGGCGATCATGTCGCCGACCAGCGGTCGGGCCTTGCCCTCGCGCCGACGTGCCGGGTCGCCGTCGAGCGCGCGGC
Organism: Luteitalea sp.; assembly: GCF_022842525.1. NCBI lineage: Bacteria > Pseudomonadati > Acidobacteriota > Vicinamibacteria > Vicinamibacterales > Vicinamibacteraceae > Luteitalea > Luteitalea sp. The sequence continues at coordinate 5,136 of NZ_JALHPM010000047.1, read as the reverse complement.
CCCAGAAGCCGAGCACCTCGCCCGCGACCCCGACCTTCAGCTGCACTTCGTAGGAGGGCGGAATGCCCTGCGGTTCCGGCGTCACCCGGAGCAGGACGCCGCTGTTGGGCACCGCGCCGAGCCTCGCTGCCGCGCCGGACGGCCAGCGCCACTCGACGACCAGTCGGAAGTTCGTGAACGCGGCGTTCGTGTAGAGGTAGCCCAGCGACTGGCCCTTGCACACGAGCACGCCGTCGCGCACGCTCCAGACGTCGGTGGCGGGCACGGTCGCGTCCACGAGGACGTGGCTCCAGCCGCCGAGATCCGTGCCATTGAACAGGCGGATGGCCGGGGCCTCTGCGGAGACGCGGGTGCTGGAGGAGGGAGTGTCGCTCGCGGCGGCGGCGAGCAGCCCGCCGGTCGCGAGGGTGAACGTGACGACCAGTACGGCAGGTACCTGTCGACGCATCATGCTCGCATCATACGCCTCGACGGTTCAGGTGGCGGCAGCATCCTCGTGATCGCTCCCGAGTCGTATGCCCGGCTGAAGGCCGACCACTGGTCGAGTGCACGCTCGCTGCATCGCACGGCGAGCGCCGGCAGCGCGCGCTGCCAGTGGGCACGCGCCACATAGCGCTGGAGTTCCTCGGGTGTACACGCACCGTGTCGATAGCAGGTCCGGAGGTGGGCCCACGCCGTGACCGCGCTCATGCTGTCCACCACCGACTCCAGGCGGTCGATGCGGCCGTCCCACGTGCCGAGGTCCAGGCGGTCGATCATCGGCTGGAGTTCCTTCAGCACGAACGACCGTCCGCCCAGGCTCACGGCGTGCAGCAGGGCCAGCGGACGGCGCCTCGTCCTCGTGCGACCGGCAGGGCCGATGGGGCGGCGCGCTTGAGGTCGAGCAGATAGTTGCCGCGCGGCGACCCCTTGCCTTCCACGAGGACGACGTACCGCTCGAGTCCGAGACTGCCCTTGCCCGCGACGCGCCAGGCGGCGTCCAGGACGCGATAGAAGTGTGGCTGGCCCTGCTCGATGCCGAAGCGTTCGACGAGCGTCGTGAGCTCGGCGCGTCGTGCGGCATCGATGGGCAGCGCCCTGTCGGTCAGCCGCAGCCGCCGGACACCGGCCGTCCTCACCGTGCGTGCCTTCAGCAACTGGAGCCGCGTGCGGCCGGTCACCTTGCCGAGCAGATCCCGCACCATGCCGTCCGCCGTCGACCGTTCGAGCCAGCGGGCCTTCCCGTCGAGGATCCACGCGCGATAGCCGTCGATGAACCGCTCGCCCAGGGCCTCGGCCTCTCGCGTCGTCAGGCGCAGGTGCGCAGCGACGTGGATGCTGGTGACGAACCGCAGCACGTCGAGGGTGAACGGGGCCAGCGTCGCCTCGTCGAAGTCACTCAGGTCGAAGTACGCGAGGCGATTGTCGCCCTTGTACACCCCGAAGTTCTCGAGATGCAGATCGCCGCAGACCAGCAGCGCCGGCGCCGCGGCGAGCACGGCGTGGCGCGGCAGTGTCTCGTGGAACAGGTGACAGGTGCCCCGGTAGAACGCGTAGGCATCCACCCGCAGGAGGGCGAACTTGCGCCGCAGCATCTCGGGGTCGCGCCCGCGGTTGTAGTCGAGGATGGACGTCGCGACGCGATCGGGCTTGGACATGCGCAGGAGCCGGCCCACGCCAGCGGACGCTATGATAGCCGGCCACTGACACGCACATGAACGCCCTCAAGGTCCTGCTGTTCATTCCCCTCGCCTGCGTCATGGTGCCGCTCGCGGTCATCATCGCCGTGCTGCGGCTCGTGGTGACGGGGGCCAACATGCTGTGGACGACGGCGCGAGTGCTGGTCGCCACGCCGCGCCTGCCGCCGTCGTCGACGAGGCTGACCGATGACCAGCTCGCCTCGACGGCGCCGATTGTCTGCTTCGTGCACGGCACGTTCGCGTCGGGGGCCCCGTGGACCGCGTCCGATGGACGACTGGCCAGGGCCATCGCCAGACGGGTCGACGGCCTTGGGACGGCGGCGATCTTCCAGCGGATCGAATGGTCGGGCGCCAATACGGTCGCCGCGCGCTGCGCCGCCATCGCCGACCTCGAGCAGCACCTCGCCCGTATCTTCGACCGGAACCCGCATCGTCGCGTGTGCGTGATCGGCCACAGCCATGGTGGCAACGTGGCCCTGAAGGCCGCGCAGCGTTTCGGCGCCCACGAGGGTCTGGCGGTCGTGACACTGGCAACGCCGTTCATCATCGCGCAGGTGCGCCAGGATGCCGCCGTGATCGGTGTGTTGATGCGGCTCCTGGTGCTCCTGTCCGTCCTGGTGCCTTGCGCCGTCGGCGTGGTGCTGCTCACGGGCCTGTGGAAACTGGTCCCGGTGGCGGTCGTCCTCGTCGCCGTGGCACTGCTGGGGCGGGCCATCGTGCGCCAGGCGACGACGCGGGACCCGTCGGCGGATGCCCTCCTGCGCAGCGTGCCCGATCTCGAGACCCTGGCGACGCTCGTCGCGAGAACGTTTATCGTCAGTCGCACCGGCGATGAGGCCGACGGCCTGTTGAAGCTGGCCTCGTTCGTCAACGGCTGGATTGCGCAGACGCTCCGGGGCAGCCAACCGTTCGGCGAACTGTCCCGGATGTTGGCGCTGGCGCTCGAGGTGGTGGCCCGGACGGCATCATCGTCCACCCGCCCAGGCATGCGCATGGTCCGGCCCGGCGTCCGCGACGCACTTGCGTTCGTCGGCGCACAGTACCGCCTGAGTCGCCAGTGGCCAGAGATCGCCGGGGTACTGGCCGGGCTGACCCTGCTGGCGCTGTTGCGTGTCGCCTTTGGCACGAACTCGGGACTGCTGGCGACGACCACCGTCGTGACCTCGAGCGAGACGCCGCCGGGCCAGTGGCAGCACGTGCAGACGCTCGCGTCGAGCCATCCGACCGACACCGTCGTGAGTCACTCGCAGATCTACGGTGACGATGCGGTGTGCACGCTCGTGGCCGTATGGGTGGAGCAGCGGCTGATCGGGAAGGCCGAGTGATGACGCCTCGCATGTTCCTGCTGTCGCCAGCCAACGCCGCCGGGCCGCGCGGGCGCCTCCTCCGGACCTCTTCCCACGTGCCTCTCGCGACGCGCCTCCGAGCCGGCGAGCGGGTCCCCATCGGCGAGGTCTACACGTTCATCAGCGCCTTGTACTTCCGCGGCAAGCTGGCGTACGCCAACGCCTTCGCGCCCCGGCGCAGCTTCGTCATCACGCCCTGCCTGGGGCTGCTTGCGCCGTCAACACCGGTGGGCGAGCAGGAGCTCGACGCACTGGCGAGCGTGCCCATCGATGCGACTGAGCCGCGGTACCTCGAGCCGCTGCTGCGTGATGTCACAGCACTCGCACGCGAGTGGCCGGGTGACGTGGTGCTGCTCGGCAGCATCGCGTCGCCCAAGTACACGCAGCCGCTCGTCGACGTGCTCGGCAGCCGCCTCGTCTTTCCCGCAACGTTCGTCGGCCGGGGCGACATGAGCCGGGGCGGTGTCCTGCTGCGCGCCGTGAGAGCGGGCGAGGAACTCGACTACATCCCGGTGTCCGGTGCAGTCCTGCGCGGCACGCGACCACCGAAGCTGCCGACGCCGTGAGCGGACGGTGGCAGGCCATCGCCAGGCAGCAGGCGGCTGCGAAGCCGGCGTGCGTCCTCGGGCGCCTGCGCATCGATGTCGTTGTTGAAGAAGGCGAAGACATCGCCACCGCTCGCGAGATGCGAGTGCAGGAATGCCGCCCAGTCGTCAAGCACGCGGTCCGGATAGCGGCCGGAATACCGTCCTGTTCCGCCGTGGAATCGCACATAGACCGTGCGGCTCGTGATGGCGCGGGCGGCGCTGCCCTGCGGGCCTCCGGGCATGTCGTGCAAGCAGATACCGACGTCGTGCGCGCGCAGGAGGTCCAGGACGTCGTCGGTGACCCCTGTCTCATGCCGGAACTCGATGACATGCCGGAGCGGGCCGACTCGTGGCCCGTCCTCGGCCGGCGTCATGCGCGGCAGCGCCGCGAGGAACGTCGACAGCCTCTGCACGTCCGGCATCCACCGGGGCGGAAGTTGATACAGGAGGGGACCGAGACGTGTGCCCAGGTGCTGCGCATGCTCGAGCAGGCGATGCAGCGGCTCGGCAGGGTCCTTCAGCTTCTTCATGTGTGTCAGATAGCGGCTGGCCTTGACCGCGAACAGGAATGGCGGCGGCACCCGTTCGCTCCAGGCGGCGAACGTCTCCGGCGCTGGAAGGCGATAGAACGAGTTGTTCAGCTCGACGCAATCGAATGCGCTGGCGTACGCTTCGAGCCACGCCCGCCGCGGCACATGCGCGGCGTGGAATCGTGCGCGCCAGTGCGGGTAGTCCCAGCCCGAGCAGCCGACGCGAATCTCGCACGCCATGCCAAGCGACATTGGCGAATCGCGTGCCAGACGTGCTGTCCCCCCGTTGCGTACGGCTCTGCTCTAGAATCCGTCGGGTGCTCGACTTCGGTCCCTTCCGCATCGACCGCCGGACCTGCGTCCTGAGCCGCGACGGCGCCACGGTGCCGCTGTCGCCGAGGTTGGTCCAGGTGCTCGCCTGTCTCGCCGATGCCCGCGGCGCGCTCGTGACACGGGAGCTGTTGCTCGAGCGCTGCTGGCCCGACGTGATCGTCGCCGACAACACGCTGACCCGGGCCATCGCCGACATCCGGATCGCCCTCGGCGATTCTCCAGGCGCCCCCACCTACATCCAGACGCTGGCGCGCCGCGGCTACCGTTTCGTGTCGCCCGTTGCCGATGCCGCGGTGCCACCCGAGACTGGCCGGGAAGGCGTCGTGCCGGTCTCGGATGCGGTGGCTGGACTCGAGCCCTTCCTGGCGTGGGAGCGCGGACGTGCGGCACTCGAGTCGTTGAGCGTCGCGGCCCTGCCGGCCGCGGCCGAGGCGTTCAGTCGGGCGGTGGCCGGCGCCCCGCACTATGCCGCCGGCTACGCCGGGCTGGCCAACGCCCACGTCTTCCGTTTCGAGGCCTCGCGCGTCGACGACGTCCCCGATGTCGAGGCGCTGGCGTCGGCGGTGGCCGCGGCGACGCGAGCGACCGAACTCGATCCGACGCTGGGCGAAGGCTGGGCGGCGCTCGGGCACGCGCTGGCCGGGGCCGGACGCGCCGAGCG